>DAOTWO010000183.1:0-8518 GCA_034435855.1 Thermomicrobium sp.
AGCTGATATCCTTTCGCCAGCTCCAGAATCTTCTTGTGTCGTCGGTGTTTGGTCACTCCGCGTTTGACGCGAACCATCGCTCTCCCTCTCAGGACTCAGCCATCGTTACCATGCGTACGGCAGGAGCGGTTTTACCCGGTGCACATCCGAGGCATGCACCGGAACCGTCTTGTCGAAGGAGCGCCGCACGCGCGGAGCCTTCTTCAGCCGATTATGATTCCGAGCGCTACGTAGCCGGAGGACCTTGCCGGTACCGGTAATCTTGAAGCGTTTTGCTGCAGCCTTTTTCGTCTTCATCTTAGGCATGGTCAGCTCTCCTGCTCTTGTTCGTCAGCACTTCCTGTCCGCGCCGTCTCACCACGACCCGGGGCCAGGAACATAACCAGGGTCTTTCCCTCAAGGTGTGGTGCCTGTTCGACCATTGCTCTTGCGCCCAGGAGCTCGAGCACCTTCTGGAGTACCCGTTCGCCGAGTTCCTGGTACACGATTTCCCGACCACGGAACAGTACAGTCACTTTGACTTTTGCGCCATCCGCCAGGAATTGCTGAATTTGGCGGACTTTCGTCTCGAGATCATGCATGTCGATCCGGGGCCGTAGCCGGATCTCCTTGACCTCAATCGTCTTCTGCCGCTTCCGCGACTCCCGCTCGCGGCGACTCTCCTCATACCGGTACTTGCCGTAATCCATTATGCGGCACACCGGCGGAGTCGCGTTCGGTTGAACCTCAACCAGATCCAACCCTCGTTCCCGCGCGAGCCGGAGTGCTTCTTCTGTGCGGAAAATTCCGAGATGCTGTCCGGTTTCGTCGATCAAGCGGACTTCCGGAACGCGGATCCGCTCGTTCACTCGTAGAGGTCGTGTGGTACTGATCGTGCCCCTCCTCACCCAGAGGTTCGGCCGTTCTCCGCAGAACCACGCGCTGCGTGGCACACCCGATGGTAACACGCCTCACCGATTCGGTCAATGAGGTGGCGAAGACGAAGGCCGGGCGTAAATCACAACGTCACCCTGCACAAAGGCGGGCTGCCAACCGAGCTGTTTGAGAGTTTCCGAAAGTCGGTCAGCTTGTGGTGCTCCCAACAGCGCACAATGTGCTCCCAAGCCGGACCGTTCGAGCGTCCCGAGGTACACGTACGTGACATCGTAGTGATGAAGTAGCTCCTGAACTCGTTCGACCGAGGGGGATTCGAAAATTTCCCGAAGCGCTGCCTTCCGCTCCTCAAGCGATGCAAGTTGCTCCAAGCTGCCTCGTCTCCACTGGTACTCGTGCCCGTCCCATCCGAGAACCGTTGGTCGACCAGTTGCCATCGACACGCGACTGTGGGGGATCTCCATCGTCATCCCGTAGGAGCAGCCAGGAGCCTCGAGCACGACAGCGTCTGGTGCTGTGTTCCGACGAATCCATTGAATTCCTACGGCTTCGTCAGGATGCGCTTGACGAAGATACTCGAGCCCATCAAGCCCCTGCGCTTGAGCAAAGCCATCTGTCCATTTCCAGATCGAGAGCAAAGGATACAGCGCACCAGCCAGGAGTGCAAGGACAACGAGGCCAAGCGACACAGGTCTGAGAAATCCCCGGGAGCGCAAGATGTGCAAGAGAAGAGCAGGCAGTGCTGCGGCCTGGAGTGCCCACGCATCAAAGTAGACTTTAAACACGGTGTTCATGCGATCGCCGAAGACATCGCGAAGATAGAAAAATTCAACCGAGAGAATGCCACTCCACGCTGCAACCAGAAAAGGCAGAGCTCGTGACCAGTTCTCCAAGGACCTCTCACGCTGCCAGAGTAACCACCCAGCCCCGACGAGCGGAACCCCGAGGAGAACAAGGGCAGGAGTCTTGCTCGCCAGCGCCAAGATTGCGACGAAACCGACGATGGCAACGGCCATCCCGGCTCGCGGACGGTGTGTCGCTGGTAGCTCCAACAGCAGCACACCGACTGCCAGTGCTCCTGGCAGCAGCAACGTGCCGTGTGCACGAAGCAACTCGCCAAAGGAACTCCTCTCCCACACGACGATACCAACAGTACGGACAAGCCAGCTGAGAAGCGGTATCCGTGCAAGTGTTGGCGGTACATCCTGCGGCGGGAGGCCATAGGAGGGAATGTACGTCAGCTGGAACGGAAGTGCAACGACGACAGCGACGCAACCGAGCAGACCGATATGGAGTGCTGTGCGAGAAACCATTGGCCACCAGCGGATCGCTGCGACTAAAACCGCCGTCAGTGCCGCCAAAGGGAGCGCCCAGGTATTCGTGATCCAGAGACAGCCCAGTAATACACCGGCCAGAACTCCTGCTGGTACGGATCGCGTACCGGTTGTCACAGCGGAGAGGCAGCCGAGGAAGGCGCCAAGCATTGGCAATGCAAGTAGATGGGGATGAAGATCGCCCAACACAAATGAAAAGGCTGGGAACTCGTTGATTGTTGAGCGCGGAGGCCCCGACCAGGGAAAGCCGGTGTCGATGATTACGCGAGAGGCATTCCAGCCCGGACCGGTCCACCACGAGGGAGCAAGCGCGTCGTGAGGATTGCGAAGCAGGACCCAGGCCGTCTGCCAATTACCGACGCCAACAAGGAGAAAGACGGCAAGGATCGCTGCCGACCAGCGGAAAGAGCCATCAGACTGGGAAGCTGCGAGATGACCAGCTGCCGCGCCAATACTCACGATCGCGCTCGCGAACAAGGAGGCAAGCGCCAGATTAAACGCCACTTCCGGTGCGGTGCCCAGGATCTTCGCTAGCCCTGCCATTTCGACATAACCAAAGATGTAGTAATTCACCGTTTTGCTCGCAAACCAGGGATCCGAAGGGGGAAGGTGTGAGGAAACGATTGTGCTTGACAGAATAGCGAGTTCCATCGGTTTTTCGGTATAGCGAATGGCTGGATTAAAGCTGCGAAACACGGCATACCCTGCAAAGGCTCCGGTATGCAGAAGGAGGAACGGCCACCCCTGCCCAGTGTCACGGCCTAGCGCAGCCAAATCACGAGTCAGAAGTGCGGTACTCCAGCTGCCAACCGCGAGCAGACTGAAGCTGACAAGAAGTGTGGTCGGAGTGAAGGGAAGACGGAGGAAGGTACTAAGCCACCACACAGGTAGGGCGATCAGCGCTGGGCCGACTGCCAATGAAATGCCAATGGCAAGCTTTTCGTCACCGCAAGCACTCCGTATGGCAGGGAAGACAGCAAGAGCACATGACAGCCAAGCAGCCTGCCAGAGCACTGCCACGGCGATCTCGTTCATCCGCCCCCTTCATCCCTTCACCGATGGGAGCACCTCGTAGATCACTGTCTCGCCGAAAACAGCCACACGCCTGAGAGTCGACCCTTCGAGAGCTTGGAAGGCTGCGATACCTTCTGGCGAAGCGTATAGCTCATCTGGTTGCGTCGCGCCGGCAAATCCTGGTTGGACGCGCCAACGCTTCTCGACTTGACCGACGATGACATAGCGCACGCCGTACGCGTACAAGAGCTGTTGCTTCCTTTCAAGGTCTGTGGTGGTGTAGAGTTCGCGAACCTCGCGCAGTCTTCGATCGACGGCATCCCCAAGCGGAGAGAGCCCGATGACACTGTCATCCATCGGTACAATCGCCGTCCGCTGCTGCCGCTCGTGGCGGTCCCAGCCCAGAATAGTAGGAAGACCGGTTGCACTTGAGATCCGCGACCCGTTGCCTCGATAGGGCCCGATCGACGCCTCCAAGATCACCGGGTTGCCCCGAGCATGCTTGCGGAGCCAGTGAATGACCTGCCAGTCCTCGGTGGTGTCGATTACTTCACCACGACTGTTTGTATAAGTTCCTCCGATCATCCAGGCATACCCGTCGAGGCTGCCAGGAGGTGGGGTCGACGGAAGGCGCAATGCTAATCGTGCAGGAGTTCCGAGAAGCGGGTAGAGGGCGGCAAGAGAAGCCAGCACCACGAGCGCTCCAACCATGATGGGCCGAGCTGATGGTTGAAAAGCATTCGTCGGTCGTGCCAGAGCCCAGAGAAACGCTGCCCAGCCGCTCAATGCGAGCAGTGGCCAGGCCTCGAAGTAGAACTTAAATACTGTGTTCATGCGTTCCCATGGCGATCCGTAGAGGTCGTCGACAACAATGAAGAGTTCCGCTGCAGTGATGACACTCACAGCCAGAAGCCAAAGAATCACTATCGGTGCTTCTGGGCGCCGCCAGTGCAGGAAAACCCACGCAGCAGCCGGTATGGCAGGGGCGAGCATCAGCGCTGCAGTCCAGTGAGTTGCTGCCAAGACTCCGACCGCTGTTCCAGTCATCAGCGCGAAAGCAAGAGATTCATTGTTTGAGGCATCGAACTGCAATACGGCTGTACCCAGGGCGACGACCACAAAAACGAGGATGAGAAGGACCAAGAGCCAACGATCCTGAGCAAGTAGCGTTGTTGAGAAGAGGTTCCCGCTTCTTATCAGCGCTCCGATGCCATACCCTGCGGCCGAAGCTCCCATGGCTGCAATGCCCAAGAACCAATGCTGGAGCTGGAGCCGCCGACGATGCGTCAGAATGGCAACCGCGGGCAGAATCAAGAGCAAGCTGAAGTGGACAAAGAATTCCGTGATCGGACTTCCCGCCGAAGTCGGGCGTATGGTGGTCACGGGACTGACAAAGCGATCATAGAATGGCTGGAAGGCGAGTCGCGCAAGGACAATTGACACAAATCCCACCGTCAGCGGGAAAAGAATGTTCCGACGTATCGACCAGAAGCTTGCCAAGGAGAGCACGGCGAGCAGAAGTACAACAAGTGGAAAATCCCAGCTGTTGGTCACGGCTGCTGTACCACCGAGCAGGACTGCGCACCCAATACGGAGCCAACGTGTTCTTTTCTCGTCCTCCTCTCCGTGCGCAGCCAACACAAGGGCAATCACCGCCAGCCAGAAGGGAAGCGCAAGCATGTGCGGATGGAGATCGGCATAGAGGAACGAAAAGTAGGGAAACTCGGTGATGGTGTTAGTGATGGTGCGCGAGCTTTGCCAAAAGTCGATGGCTAGCGAGCGATGACCGAGGATCTGGAAAGCTGGATCGATATTTCCCGCAAAGAGTACCCAACCAACTGCCCCGAAGCCGCCAGCCAGAATCCAGCCACTTGGCACTAACCGTTTTTGTTCGTTACCCCATGAGACACGAGCTATGATCCGCCGAGCAAGGTCCATGCCGAGCGATGCGACAACACCGGCCACCAGCGCAGCAAAGGTCGCCAGTGTCAGTTGGAAGGCTCGTTCGGGGAGAAGGCCGGTTAGCTTCCAGAGCAATGCTGACAAGAAGAAGCCGTAATAGTAATAGTTCTGAACTCCGTCGGCGAACCAAGGATCATACGGGGGGAACCAGCGACTCCGGGCTACCGCATTGGCGTAGGCAAGCTCCATCGGCTTTTCACCACCGAAAAACGGATGCCAAAGATCGGGGTATCGCCAGCGTAGCCAGAGGAAGAAAATGAACGTTAGCCAAAAGAGGAATTCGTTAAGAATCCAATAGCGTGCGCTTGCTCCCCAGTCGATCCTGCGGAGCTGTCGCCAGCCGAGAATCCACGACAACACAGCGGCCAGAATGATGACCGGTAATAGCCAGGGAAGCTCGAACGGGACAAGACGCCAGCTCGCAGCTAACCACACTGGATAGGCGAGCAGTGCCAGGCCAAGCGGTCGGGCAAGCCCCACACCCCGGTCGGGCAGCTGTCCCGCGACACGTGCCGCAAGCGGCAAGCCGGCGAGGCCGGTTACGACCAGGATGACCACCCACCAAAGAAGTGCCAACGCGTCGTGCTGTAGCCAGCGCTCACTCCAGCCGACATCATGGGCCACTTCCACGGCGCTCGCCGGTAGACCCAGCAGCTGCTTGTATACCTCCGGCCGTTCGCGCTGTGGTACATACGGCTGTTGGAGTGCCCAGGCGAAGAGTGTGCGGAGTTCTTCGATGGTAAGCGTCCGCGTCTTGCGGTAGATTCGCACGTGTGGATGATCGTAGACGGTGAAGCTTTCGTCCGCTGCGTAGTCATCGAGGCTAAGTGGTCCAAGGCGTGACTCCTGTTTTCCCTCATAGACCAGCTCGAAACCGAGTTCGCCCGAAGCGAGCAGCCGGTAATACTCGCTGATGACCGGATAGCGCCACGGGAGTCGTGGGATGGATCCTGCCAGGCGATCTGACGACAGCACGAGATAGTCGACTTGAGCGAGGGATTCTGCAAGATATTGGAGTGCATCCTCTGGCGCACGGTCGTCGTACCAGTTTAACGTGACGAACCGATACTGCTGGTCTGGATGCCGGTCTGGCAATACCAATGGCAGCCGATCATCCCAGTGTTCGACGCCGAGTGTGGCACCGCTTGGAACGTGAGCATAAATCCATTCCGAGGCACGGACTCGCGTGTGCGGTTGCGCGTAGATGGTGCTAAACGCGAATGCCCATATCCCAGTACCAGCCAAAAGGATGCCAATAAGTACAGCAGCAAACGTTCGGCGAATACGCTGCTGCGCCCACCGTACCTGCTCGATCAGGTTGCCACTCACGAGAATGGCAAGCGGCCCTACAAGGGGTAGGGAGTAGCGCAAGTATTTCGTCTCTGCAGTCCAGGCGGTGAGTATGTAGGCGGCGATCCAGGCGAGCGTCAGTACCCTCACGAGCCTGGCGTCGGAGTCACTAGTAGCCTCCGCTCCCTGAACAGCGCTCCACGCCCGGATCGCTTTGTAGATGTTTATGACCTCCTTGAGGACGATGAAGATTGCGAACGTTGCGAATGCTGGCCCAAGACCCCAGCGCCAGAGCTGCACAATGTGGTAGACGATCGGCACGGTGTCAACGTATTGCCTGGTGTACGGAACATCGAGTTCTCCGCGAGCAATCTGCCACTCGCGCAGGATGTCTTGGAGTGTTGATCTCGGGTCGAGGACGGTGTATGGCTCGAATACCGCAAAGGCAATGATCGCTGCCACTGCGACGGTGCCCCAGGGAGCTCTGAAGAGCACGGCGCGAAAGAGTGTGTTCATGCGCCACGGCTTTGGAACATGCCTCGCTGCGCTCCACACGAGGGCAACTGCTATTGGAACTGCCAGCGGCCACATGCTCGCTTTGCAGGCGAGTGCGGCTGCGTACGCGACTCCGGTGGCGATACCCCAACCGCGAGTTCCGGTGCGTGCGAGTTGGAGAGCAGCCCATAGCGTGATCGTGCTAAACGTCGATGCCCACGGGTCGACGACGAAGAAATGCGCCTGTTGGATAGCGATCACGCTCATCGCGAGGAGGGCACCAGTTGTCAGAGCGGCGCCCGTTCCGAATGCACGCCGCGCGATCGCCATGGCGAAGAGGATGCCGATCAGATCGACCAAGGCGCTAGACAGGCGTCCCCGAAAGGCGAGCGTGCGATACGGATCGAGACCTCCGAGGGATAACAGACCAAGCAGCGAACGAACGCGATCCACTAGCCAACTTATCGCCTCCAGCGTATAAAGCGGCAGCGCCCCATACGCAAACGCTTGTGGACGACCATCGGCTGCCGCCGATCGTGGGTTCCACGAGCTCCGCGCAGGATCGAGAAGCTCCGAGAACGTACTCGGCGAGCGGATGCGGTCCACTGCGACCATTAGCTGGAAACGCTCATCGGGATGCAAGAGATGCCATTGATCCCAACTAATGCCATAGAGGCGAAGGGTGAGAGCGAGGACGATGACCGCGATGAACCCCGTGGCTTGGAGCGCCGCCAGTCTGCGCCTCTTCTGTCCTACCGTTTGAGGAGTGGTGACCGTCAGCTGTTGAGCCATCGCTCCCGCTCCTGACCGAGCAATGATGCCCGAGCACGGCCGGTCATGGTAGGGTTCGATGTGAGGGATGTCGACCGATCAATCGGAGCGCTACACGACATGGCGGAGTCGATTCGTATTCTGTTTCTTGGAACACCTGATTTTGCCGTCCCTTCGCTTCGTGCACTTGTTGCCCAGCCTGATATGGAGGTTGTTCTCGTGTTGACACAGCCGGATCGCCCCGCTGGCCGGGGGCGTGCGTTGCAGTCACCGCCGGTAAAGATGGCCGCGCTCGAGTTGGGCTTGCCTCTATGGCAACCAACGTCTTTGCGTGGGGCTGAAGTGGCAGAGCGCCTTCGCCTGGTCTCTCCGACGGTCGGCGTTGTGGTCGCCTATGGGGAATTGATTCCCCGTCGGCTCTTAGAGCTCGTACCGCATGGCTTTCTGAACGTGCACCCATCGTTGCTACCCCGCTATCGCGGAGCAAGTCCGATTCAGACCGCGCTCCTCAACGGGGACGAGATGACCGGTGTGACGGTCATCCTTCTTACGCCTGAGCTGGACGCAGGTCCGATTGTTCGACAAGTTGCGGTGCCAATTTTGCCGGAGGACACCGGTCAGACCCTCAGCAGTCGGCTCGCCGCGCTTGCTGCCGAGATTCTGCCTGAGACGGTTCGCGATTGGGTCAAGGGGAAAATAGCTGCTGTCCCTCAAGACGAACAGCAAGCGACCTATACTCGGCCCTTGAGCAAAGAGGACGGGAGAGTCGACTGGTCCCT
>DAOTWO010000184.1:0-3972 GCA_034435855.1 Thermomicrobium sp.
GGCGGACGAATCTGGTCGAGGCGCTCGAGAAGCTGGAAGAGATCGCCGAGCACGTCACGCCGGATCGAATTTGGGTGCAACCATCCTGCACGCTCCTGCATTTGCCGCATGATGTCCAGCTGGAGACCTCGCTTCCCGAACCAGTGCGCGCACTCCTGGCATTCGCGGAGCAGCGTCTCGAGGAGCTCGTTACTCTTACCCGCGCCTTGAACGAGGGACGACAGGCCATCCTCGAGGAGCTGGAACGGAACGCGGAGGCCTTCCGCGTTGCACTGGACGGGGCGCGTCTCTACCGCCGCGATGTGCGCGAGCGGCTTGCTGCGTTGACCGAAGACGACTTCCATCGCTCGTCTCCTTATGAGGTGCGCGAGCCTCTCCAGCGGGCACGCTTCCAGCTCCCGCTCTTTCCGACGACAACTATTGGGAGTTATCCGCAGACCCCCGACATCCGGCAGGTGCGGGCTCGCTGGCGGGCCGGTAAGCTAAGCGACGAGGAGTACTGGGCGTTCATTCGCGAGCGGATCGCCGAGGTGATCCGGCGGCAAGAAGAGATTGGCCTTGATGTCCTGGTACATGGTGAGTTCGAGCGGCCGGACATGGTCGAGTATTTTGCCGAGCAGCTTGAGGGGTTCGTCCTCACCGAGCATGGCTGGGTGCAATCGTACGGGAGCCGTGTTGTCCGGCCGCCGATTATCTTCGGTGATGTCGCACGTTCCAAACCAATGACGGTCGAGGTCAGCCGCTATGCTCAGTCGCTGACACAGAAGCCGGTCAAGGGGATGTTGACCGGCCCGGTGACGATCCTCAACTGGTCTTTCGTGCGGGAGGACATTCCACGTCGTGAGGTCGCTTACCAGATCGCGCTGGCGTTGCGGGATGAAGTGCGTGACCTGGAGGCGGCGGGAATCAGTATTATCCAGATCGACGAGCCGGCTCTACGGGAGGGATTGCCGCTGCGGCGTGCCGGCTGGCCGGAGTATCTCGACTGGGCAGTGCGTGCCTTCCGGCTCGCGAGCTCCGGCGTGCGAGACGACACGCAGATCCACTCTCACATGTGCTACAGCGAGTTCAACGACATCATCGAGGCGATTGATGCTCTCGACGCTGATGTGATCTCCATCGAGAACAGCCGCAGTCACGGTGAACTCCTCCAGGCGTTCCAGGACTACCAGTACCCTCGGCAGATCGGGCCCGGCGTCTATGACGTGCATTCAGCACGTGTTCCAACCGTTGAGGAGATCTTGCAGCTCCTTGAGCAGGCACTCCAGTATCTGCGTCCTGAGCAGCTTTGGGTGAATCCGGACTGTGGACTGAAGACACGTCGGCCGGAGGAAGTCTGGCCGTCACTGCAGAATATGGTCGAGGCGGCTCGTCGCCTGCGCGAGCGGTATATGGTGACGGCTCATTGAGTGCGTGCCACAGCTGAACGACCCATGGCTCGCAGGCCTCTGCTGCAATGGAGGCCTGCGAGCCTTTCGCGGTGCTTGCTGGACATGTCAGCGGCTCGTTGCCGTCAGGCGCTCGCCGGAAGCGCTGGCGAGTGCTGGGCGGCGGAAGACCCAGGCGGGTACGACCCAACAGAGTGCGAGTGCAGCGAGGAGAGCCGTTGCGTTTGAGGCCAGCGCGAGCTGGAGACCGATACGGTCGGCAATCCAACCGGTCACGGGCGCACCGATACCCCCAGTGACGAACCCCATACCGAGGATGAAGCCAGAAGCGACACCGGTTCGGCCAGGCAAGAGTCGCTGCGCCGCCACGAGGGTGATCGAGATGGAGGCGTCGGCAAGTAAGCCGAAGGCCGCCGCAGCGATCAGCCCGAGCGGTCCACCGCTTGCGGCGAAGGCCAAGAGAGCGGGGATGGCAAGTGTGAGCGAGCCCAGGAGGACCCGCCAGGAGCTCAGACGATCGGCCAGGATCCCTCCCAGGAGCGTTCCTAGTGCACCGCTAGCCACGATGACAGTTGCAACCACGCCGTACAAGAGTTCATACCCCATTTCTCGATACCAGACAGGGGCGAAGGTCGCAACGGTCATGAACGTCCAGCTGCGCAACATGACGATCGCCAGAATGGGCACGAGCGCGCGCCAGTCTGTCCGATGTGGGGAAGCGTGGTACGGCCGCTGGCTGGACGAAACCTCTGTGAAGCGTCCGAGTCCCCAACGGACGAGTACGGCGGCGACGAGTCCAAGGGGGAGCGCAACTAGTGTTCCAGCCGACCCAAAGGCGCGAAACAGCAGTGCGCCAGCCAACGGACCAAGCGCGTACCCCACGGTGCCGCTGACGGTGTAAACGGACATCGTCGTGTTCCGATGGTGTTCGGGAGCAAGTTGTGCAGCACGGGAGGCACCAACCGGGTGATATGCTCCTGAACCAAGGCCAGCCAGAAACGCCAAGGGATAAAGGAGTTCCGGATGATGCACAAACCCGTAGAGACCTAGAAAGAGTCCGGACCAGGCCAGGCTCAGCGGTGCAAGGCGGCGCACGCCCCAGCGGTCGGCAAGATACCCGAAGAGCGGCTGGGTCAAGGAGACAGCGGCGGTATAGGCAAGGGCGAGTGCGCCGATCGCCCCGTATTCGAGCTGGAGCTCGAGTGCTAAGAGCGGGTAGAGGGCTGGCAGAAGCCCACTCATCAAATCGACGCTAAAGTGGCCGAGCATGAAGGTGGCCAGCCGCGCACGTTGCCAGTAGCCTCCAGCGAAGCGCATCTCAAACCTCCCGTGCGATCCTAACGCAACGAGACGTCCATGCGCAGGGGAGAATGTCGGTTTCGTGACCGGGCTTGGGCTCAAAAACTTGTCCACTGTGGGCACGGTGGTTGTCTTTCAATGGTTCAGGGTGCCGGTGTAGCGGCGTAAGTGGATCGGGCGCTGCACGCAGTCGAGGCATGAGGTCCTCGTCCGTGGAGAAAGTGACCAGATGTGATCCGCACAATCGTCTTCACTGTGCCTGCAGCGGGGGTTGTTCGGCGAAGATCTCTGCCACTCCGCGGTCTTGACCCCCTTGTCGAGGGTGAGGTTCTCGGCGAAAAGTGAGGTGCACAATGCGACGGACCAGAGGGGAGGGAGCAGGATGCCTGAGCCGAGGCGTCGGAGACCACTTGAGGTCGGTATCCTCGTGCCACAAGGTGAATTCCGCTGGAATGGACGGCTTCCGCGCTGGACTGACCTGAGGGCGATGGCCCGTTTGGCCGAGGATATCGGTCTGGACTCGCTGTGGGTTGTGGATCACCTGCTGTATCGAACGCCGGATGGTGAGCCAGAGGGAATTTGGGAGTGCTGGTCCTTGCTTTCCGCCTTTGCCGCTGTAACCGAGCGGATCACACTGGGAACGCTCGTGGTCTGTACGAACTGGCGCAACCCTGCGCTCATCGCCAAGATGGCTGAGACGGTCGACGAGATCAGTGGTGGTCGTTTGATCCTGGGTCTCGGTGCGGGGAACACGGAGCACGAGTTCCGCCGGTTTGGCTTTCCTTGGGAGCGACGTGTGAGTCGTTTTGCTGAGGCGCTCCATATCATCCATGGCCTGCTGCGGAATGGCTGGATCGATTTTTCAGGGGAGTTCTACACTGTCCGTGACTGTCTCTTGCGCCCGCGTGGTCCGCGCCCAGAAGGCCCGCCGATCCTCATCGGTGGTAATGGACCAAGGGTTCTACGCCTGGCTGCACGCTACGCGGATATTTGGAACACCTATTACGACTTCACTGGGAATCGCGCGGCTGGTCTTGGTCCACAGTTGGAGGCATTCCGGGCTGCGTGCGTGGCCGAGGGGCGGGATCCGAGCACGGTGACGCTCTCTGCCTCCGCCCTTATCGCTTTTCCTGGTCATGGCCGTATCTACGGGGTGGTTGCTGATCCAGTCCGTGGGACGCCGGAGGAGATCGCGGAAGAATTTCGGGCCTACGCACGTGCTGGCATCCGTCACTTGCAGCTGCGCATCGAGCCTAATACGCTCCAGGGACTTGAGCAGCTCGGT
>DAOTWO010000185.1:0-4364 GCA_034435855.1 Thermomicrobium sp.
GGGACGCCATGCAACGGGCCAAGTTCCTCACCACGCATGAGCGCCTGCTCGGCCTCACGAGCGCGGCGGTGTGCCTCGTCGAACGCGACATAGACGAACGCGTTGAGGCTGGGGTTCCGGCGCTCAATCCGCTCGATGAAAGCGTCGACAACCTGAACGGGGGAGAGCTCGCGGCGACGGATCCGGAAAGCAAGTTCGCTTGCGCTTCGCTAGGCCAGTTCGTCGTGAAGCGACATAGCGCACCTCCCTGAGCAGTCACCAGCCGGATAGGCATTGCCCTGATTTAAGTCAGCCAGTGGACAAGGTCGAGACTTGGCTGTACCAGTGCGGTGGATTGTCACAGTGCCATAGCTGTCGAGTCAATGAGCTGAGGGGAGAACCCACGGTCGGCATCGGGACGAGAGAGATGACGTTCCAGTGGTGTGAGCTGTCTTGCCCACGAGGGAGACGCATGGTCGCACTGGGGACGTGAGTGGTCCAGGCGATCGGGAAGACAGAGAGCGATCCAGAGAGGTTGCCTGATACGAAGCTGCGGGCAGTGACGGTGTTCGCAGCGAAAGGGGATTCACGATGTTTCGGCTGCGTGACCGAGGCTCGGACCAGTCTTGCTGCACCGAGTGTGATGGGAAGACCGCTGGTGGTGAGCGGGATGGAAGGTCAGCCCCCGGCAACGGCATCTTGGATGCGCTGCAGTACGTTCGTGAGCTGGTCACCGGGCCCAGAAGATGCTTGTGGCTACGGCACACAGATTGGTACGGGAACTGTGCGAGAGCACCACTGGTCGCTGCGGTGGGGGCGTGGTCCTCGTCGACTCCACCGGGGCATGGACCCAAGATGGCGTCCTCGTGCAGGGCAAACCTCGGCTGGAGAAAACGGGCAGTCAGGCATGAAGGTGGGCTCGTGCAGGAGGCCCATGACCGGTTTCAAAGTAGGAAGGGGCAGGTCAGTGGCTCTCATATCGCGTCGGTGAGCATTAAGAGGACGGTCGTGCCATGCTCGCTGCCCTTGACGACGACGGTGAGGGCAGCACCCTCGCGCTTTGCAGCCAGCGCGCCCGCTGGAGCAGGTTGGAGCGTCCAGCCCAAGCTGGGGAGCGTGGTGCGGTAGAAGTCGAGCACCTTCTCAGCCGGGTCGGGCACAGCGAAACTCAGGGTGCCGCCGTTCTCGACCTGCGTCGCAAGGGGCTGGAGCTGACCTGGCTCTGCGCCAGGATACTTCGGGACCTGGTGCTTTTCCCAGATGGGGATGAACTCCACAGGAGGGGGAGGACTAGCATTGCCCTGCCCGGTGGCAGAACCATACGGATCGGTGGAATTTGTGTCACCGGTGGTAGTAGTGGTGCCCCCTTGCCCTGCGTGGCGGCAGGCAAGGGCGGCCAGGCTCATCCCAAGGAAAGCCAGAAAGGTTCGTCGCTGCATCCCCCAACCCGTCGGTCGTCCGACCAATCCCCATACAGTATCCTACTTCGAGCTGCTCGGAACTGCACACGGGTTCCTCTGAGCGGGGCTGCGGGAAGCCCTGACCTGGCTCTCCCTGGCGCACGAAGGTCTTGGTTCCGGGCGCTGTGCGGGCAACTGTACGGTCTTTGGAGGGCAGGGTGGGGCACTCTAGTACCGGAAAGCAGCTCAGCGCCGGCCCGTTCCATGCTTTCGAGCGTAGAGAGGGGACCTCAGCGGGATGAGCGCTGGTGAGTCGTTGATCGCTGGTGGCCGGCCCAAGAGATCATGCGGAGCCGCGTCGAGGCTCAACGCTCGGTTATGACGACGCAGATGATCCGGCGGGAAACTCTGATCGGTCGGCGCTTTGCCACCAGGCCTCAATGGGGATCGTCAGGTAGGGCTCGGCTGGTGCTCGCAAGACGCGGGCGAGTCGACGGGCCTGCTCAAAGAGGAAGTCGCGGGCGGGCCGCTGAGTCCCGGCCACTAAGACGGGACGGTCCCACCACTGCTCCCAGCTGGCAAGGAAAGAGCGAAGGCCATCAGGCGTCAAACGGACGCCCCTATCGGGGTTGCAGGAAGTGAAGGAGTCACGGGAGAGGAGTCCCCGCTCGATCATGTAGAGGACGAAAGCATCAACGATTGGACGAAATTCCTCAACGAGGTCGAGGGCGAGGGACGGTCTACCTGGGCGGAGCAGGTGTAAGAAGCCGATCTGGGGATCGAGTCCGACGGCACGGACGGCACTGACGGCGCGCTGTGTCAGCAGGGTATAGCCGAGGCTGAGGAGTGCATTAACCGGATCGGGAGGAGGGCGGCGTTGTCGACCAGAGAAGGGAAAGTCGGCAGGCAGCAACGTGGCGAAGGCGGAGAAGTAGGCGCCACTGCCATATCCCTCGGCAGCCAACAGACCGCCGTGGCCATCCGCACGCTCGGCGCGAAGCAGCGCGTGGCGGATAGCCTCGATTGCGCGGAGAACATCAGGGTGACGATCAGCGTAGCGCATCAGGAGGATCCCTTGGTTGCGGAGTTTGCCGCGAACAAAGCGGCGTGCCAACTCGTGGGCAAACGCTTCATCCCTGCTGGCTTCCAGTTGACGGATGCGGAGTTCAGCGGATCCAGAATCTGGGCCGACAAGTCGACCCCGGTACTCGCCGTCGGCGGAGAGCAACACGAGGTCGATTCCGCGTTCCAACAATGTGGCGAGCGTGGGTGTTGTCACGTGAATGGTCCCAAAGAGGAGGATCAGTTGCAGACGAAGTAGAGGTACACGGGCGAGTATCTTGCCGTCGCGCTCGACGAGAAGGAGCTCACCGGCACGTCGCAAGACGGCACCTTGTTCGACGACATGGAGTGCGCGCATGGCCGGCCGTGAGATGGACGTGTCTGAGACGTCCAATGAAGTATACCAACCGAATAGTAGCAGATCAGGATGGAAGCGGAAAGTGTGCAGACCATCGAGAAAGGATGCCGAAGCGAGTTGGAAGCGGGTAAGAGCGAAGTGTGGGATAGAGATCGCCCTGCGGGGGCCGGAGCAGAATGGTGCCGCTCAGGATTGAAGCGAAGCACTGCATCAAGCCTACGACTTTGGGTCAGATGAGTCAAACAGGACCGGGGAAGACGGCTGAGGAACGGGAAGCCTTTGGACGTGGGGACACCAGGATCGATGTGAGGTGTGAGATACCGCGAGAGTTAGAGAGGACGCAGACCCAGGATGCGCGTGGGCAAACTGGCGAGACCGCGTAAATGTTGAAAGCGTCTGCGGACCGAATGCTGACTCTCGGCGTCATGGGTGGGCCGCGCGTCGCGGTCGGGTCTTTCTGCGGATCGGGGAAGCCGGCGAGGTCATGGACAAGCTTGAAGATGTGGCAAGGCGGGGAGGTGAGAGAACCTCTCCCGTGTGTGGGGGGGAAGCGGAGCGCTCGAGTGCGTTCCTGCCGGTCATCCTGCGACGGAAGCACGTCCGCGCGACTGAACAGGAAGGACGGACTTCGCCGTTCCATGAACAGGAATGACGAAAGATCCTCCGGTAGGATCGGAGGGGGAGAACGGCGCGCGAGTGTACGCCGACAAAGGTGCCGGCAGAACCACCGACTTCTGCCCACGGTCCTGCGACAGCACAATCTTGCCCAGATGTTAGACCTGCAGTCCGGTAGGGTATCAAGGGAGCCTTTGCGCAATACCAGGCGGTCGGGAGCGTCACGGTCTTAGCAACGTGGGAACTCTGGAGAGCCTCTTGCGGTTGTTGGAGCAGTGGCGCAGAGGGGCCACGCGTTGGGTACCTCGGAGAGTTGACCGCCGCGAGTTCGGCCGGAATCGAGTGCACGGTGCTCGTTGCCGCGTGCAGCTTGATGTGCCCTACCAGTCAGGCTCGAGGGGGTGGAGCAAGTTGTCGCGCGCGTGGAATGGGCCGTAGAGGTACTTGCGCGCGCAGCACTCTCTGTACCCGCGCGAAAGGAAAGAGTGTTTTCCGACCCCAGCTCGCGAACCGGCACGTCTCATTGGAGCGGACATGAGGATGTGCGGTAATCCCCCGAAGGGGATTTTGCGCATTGCAACTTGACCTACTCATTATAGGGAAACCACTTTTCCTTGAGGCTGGGAAGTTGCAATCCCCCGAAGGGGATTTTGCGCATTGCAACGTCCGGCAAGCAGCAGGAGATCCTGCGGCTTGCCCGACAACTCGAGTTGCAATCCCCCGAAGGGGATTTTGCGCATTGCAACGCACCATCTGACGAGATTGAACTCCGTGAAATACTACGAGACAGTTGCAATCCCCCGAAGGGGATTTTGCGCATTGCAACACGACGGGCGTGGCGACCCACGCGAGGTGCTTTACGGGCTCAGGTTGCAATCCCCCGAAGGGGATTTTGCGCATTGCAACTCTTGGCCAGCAGGCGGGGGCGACGGACGACGAACGGCGCTACG
>DAOTWO010000186.1:0-19244 GCA_034435855.1 Thermomicrobium sp.
CGCCATGGCGCAGGCGTGGGGCTGGAACCGCGAAGAGCAGGCGGCGAATGGCTTCTGCCGGGTCTTCCTGGCACAACTTGCCCAGTGAGAGGCGGACGCTCTGCCCAACCGTGAAGACAGGCGCATCCTCTTCACCGAGCCAGATTGTGCCCAGGCTATCGGCCGGCTCCGTCGCGTACAGAGGACAGGTGACCCGCCGTGTCACCAGGAAACGATCCCATCCGTGCTCGGGGTGATAAACTGGCAGTACATCGATGGCCGAAGTGCGGTAGCGGCTGCCAACGATTGCTGCGGCCAGTACCCAACCGACAGCGTAGGCAAGGCGGTCGGGCATCGCCAGTTCTGGCACATGTGGGTGATCGACTGGAATCGACCGTGGTTCGAGATCGCGATAGTGGGCGATCGCGCGGTGGAGAGCCATTACAAGCTGCGGATCAGCCACGACGCTCATCGCCAACTCCTCCTCCATTCCCTCGTCAGTGATCGGGTTGCCGTCCGCTATACTGGGACGGCGGTGCGCCGCCGCGCAGCATACCACGCGCAGGGAAGGAGCCGTTGTCATGGACGAACGCTGGCATGAGAGGTGGTCGAGACGAGGACGAATCGCTGCCGCCGCTGAGCGTCCTCCTCGAGTCCCGCCGGAGGGCATGATCTCGTTTGTGTATGGAGATCCGGATTGGGACAGCCTTCCACTCGAAGATATGGCGCTGGCAGCAGAATTTCTCGCTGAGAACCAGCGGCGTGATGCACTTGGCTACCAGAACCTGATCCGACCAGATGAGCTGAACGAGGCGCTGGCACAGAAGCTAGCCCGTGACCAGGGGATGCAAGTTTCGCCAGAACAGATTTTGGTGACGCTCGGTTCGAGCAACGGGCTTGGCATCATCTGCGATGCCCTTCTGGATCCCGGCGACGTGGTGCTCATCGATGCACCGGCTTGGATGGGTGCGACGAGTATGTTCAAGCTCGCGGGAGCGCAGCTCGTCGGCATTCCTGTTGATGAGCATGGCATCGATCCTGATGCGGTAGCGGCTGCACTCGATCACTTGGAGCGTGAGGGACGGCGACCGAAGTTCCTGTATACCTTGCCGACCTTCCAGAATCCTGCGGGTGTCGAGCTCTCGCTGGAGCGACGGCGAGCCCTGGCTCGGCTTGCCGACGAACGGGGACTTCTCATCATTGAGGACGACGCCTATTACGAGCTGCGCTTCCGAGGGGACTATCCGCCGACTCTCTTCAGCTTAGCTGAGCCGGGAAACGTGCTGTACTGTGGGACGCTGTCGAAAACGATCGCTGCTGGGCTGCGTCTTGGCTATGTCGTTGGTCCTGCTCCGATCGTTGCGACGCTGGCTCGGGCGCGAATCGATGCGCTGCGCAACAGTTTCACCGCAGCGCTCGCTGACTGGTATCTCCGCACTGGACGCTATCACGCGCATCTTGCAGAGCTCCGACGGATCTACCGGGAGAAGTGCGAGCGAATGCTTGCTGCCCTTGAGCGTGAGATGCCAGAGGGGGTTCGCTGGACGCGCCCGAATGGTGGCTTCTTCATCTGGCTAACGTTGCCCGAAGGGTTGAGCGCCACCGAACTCTTGGCCACGTGCCGCGAGCGGCGGGTTGATTTCATCCCTGGTCCGGCCTTCTATGGCGACGGGAGTGGCGATCGGCACCTGCGTCTCTCGTACAGTGCAGTGACCTTGCAGCAGATCGACGAAGGAGTGGCACGCCTCGCTGAAGTCGTACGGCAAGCACTGGCTGGGGAACTCGCAGCAATTCGCTAGTACCTTGTTGCGCAGTGGCAGAAAAAGGACACGGAGCACCGTGGCGAATCTGGTGTGTCCGGCCATTTCTTATGAGACGCCGCATGGCCGAGACGATACACAACGATGGCAAGGAAAGCGTTCACCGTCGCGACTGACGACGCGGAGAGCTTTTGGGTGGCGTCGTCGCGACGGCCTCGATGGCTTGCTTGAGGTAGGGCTGGATGACTTCGGCAGTGAGAGCTGGACCGAGCCGGCTCTCCAACCAGCGCACTGCGTCAGCGATCGTTCTTGCCTCGAGGGGATGCCCGGCGGCTCCAAGCGCTGCTGCGACTTCTAGGAGGACGCGATCTGGTTGTCGTTCGCCAAGGATACGGCGGACCCGTCCGAGCAGCGCCCGCTGCGCCTCGGGGTGAGCAGGCTTCCCTTCGAGCGCGAGGTACGCACCGACCAGCCGCCAAAGATCGGCGTTCCGTCGCTGACGAGCCGACCGCTCCCCTTGTTCCAGAGCCACGACGAGCTCCGCCACTGTTTCCGGGGTGATTGGCTGATGGTGTCGCTCAAGTGCCTCCATCACTGGAGCGAGCTGCCGTGGCGAGACGCGGAACCCTGCAGCCTTACGCACTGCCTGCAGGAACGAACGGTCAATTGTCGGCTCGCCGGTGCTCATATTGAACTCCTCACACAAGAGGCGAGTTCTGTTACCGCCAGTGTACGAGAGGCGTTCTCGCTCGACCAGGCGGGTGTTCACGAACCGGGCTATACTGCCGTTGGGACGGGAGGAGTGGGTCATGGGCGCATTGGCCACCAAATCGGTATATGCCCAGTACAGCTTTTGGCTGGAGACCTGCGGAGACGACTTGACGCCCCGGCCGCGGCTGGAGGGGACGATCGACGTTGATGTCGCGATCCTTGGTGCCGGCTTCACTGGGCTCTGGACTGCCTATTACCTTCTGCAGCGAGAGCCGAGCGCCAAGGTCGTCATTCTTGAGCAGAAAATCGCCGGCTTCGGTGCATCGGGACGGAACGGGGGGTGGCTCTATCCGGGATTTCCGGTATCTCTGGGAGAGCTGGCGAGTCGGTGCGGTGTCGAGACGGCGCGAGCGATCCACTATGCGATGCGGGCGACCGTCGACGAGGTGGAGCGGGTACTCCGCGAGGAGGGGATTGACGCCCATTTCCACCGTGGGGGCGTGCTACGGTTGGCGAGGGGGATCCATCAGGTCCCGGCACTTGAGGAGACAGCGCGGACTTTGGAGCGCCTGGGCATCACGGACTACGCCGAGTGGCTTTCGGCGGAGGCCGTGCGTGAGCGGATTCGAGTGACGAACGCGGTAGCAGGGCTGTACTCTTCGCATGGTGCAGTGATCCACCCGGGTCGACTGGTACGAGGGCTTGCCCGCGCTGTCGAACGTCGCGGTGCCACGATCTTTGAGGAAACGCCGGTCATCGACATCCGTGGAGGCATCCGGCCGGTGTTCCGAACGCCGTATGGGGATGTGCGGGCTCGGGTGCTTGTCCTGGCAGGAGAAGCGTATCTCTCACAGCTCCGTCAGTTCCATCGGGCGCTCATCCCGATCTACTCACTGATCGTTCTCACAGAGCCGATTCCGGATGAGCTCTGGAACGAACTCGGATGGAGCAACCGTGAGCTCCTTTCCTCTCAGCGGTTGACCGTGGATTATCTGCAGCGCACTGCGGACGGACGGATCATGTTTGGCGGACGCGGAGCGCCGTACCGGTTCGGGTCACGCATCGCCGACGCGTTCGACCGGCATGGTCCGACACACGAGATGTTGCGGCAAATGTGCTACGAATGGTTCCCGGCGCTGCGCCTGCATGGGATCCGTTTCACCCATGCGTGGGGTGGCCCGCTCGGCGTGCCGCGCGACTGGATGCCGACGATGCGGTACGATCCGCGGACCGGTATCGCCATGGCGTGTGGCTATACTGGGCAGGGTGTTGCGACCGCGAATCTCGCAGGACGCATCTTAGCTGATCTCATCACTGGACGAGACAGCGAGCTAACCCGATTCCCGATGACGCACCATCGGCTGCGACCGTGGGAACCGGAGCCACTGCGCTGGTTAGGAGTTCGCTTCGTGCAGATCGGCTACGAGCGACTCGACCGGATTGCGGAGTCGACTGGCCGTCCACCGAGTGGCAAGAGCCTGGTGGAGCGCATCGCGGCGCACTGACGGATCGCCGCAAGCTCTGCAGCTCTTCACCGGATCATGGCCGTCGAGGCAGTAGCACTCGTGCGAAGACTTTGTCGGTGATCTGCCAAGGTAAGCTTATTGTGCTTCGTCTCCCATCGTGGGCCAGAGAAATGGCTCGTGGGTCCACTCGGTGCAAGTCGTCTGGCGATGCACCTGGGGCGTGACAGCGAATGAACTCATGCTGTGTCATCGCGAGACATGTTCCGGCACCCCTGATGGAGCTGAAGCATTTCACGTCTTGCGGAGGCTCTGACACGTGAATTGGAAGGGACCTTCGCTCGGGAAGGATGTAGCAGCGAAGGGGGTGTCGACTCAGACTTGAACGGCCTGCGGTACTGACTGTGTAAGGATACCTCGCTCACGGCTCTCCTGCAGCCCCAGGTACGTGCTACACTCTTCAAAGAGCAAGGGTTTGGGACGAGTTCACACGGATGAGACGTTCTCCATGACTGTAACGGCCCCAGCTCCGATGGTTCCACAGCTTCCAGGGCCTGTGCACCGGCGTCGGGTACGTCTCCTCTTGTGGCCGTTCTTTGCCGTGGTGCAGGTCCTTCGGGTCATCCTCCGGAAGCTCTTGTGGGTGACGATTCGCACTGTCCGGTTTGCGTGGCGGCATCTGCTGGTTGTGCTCCTCGTGGCGCTTGGCGCGTTCTATGCCTACCGTGCATTGATTCCGGCGCAGGGAGGATCAGTGAATGAACCAGCGGTTCGCACCGCACCGGTGATCGTGCCGCCGCCCAGCGTGCGGGCGTATCTGGAGGCACAACGGAATTTCGATGCGGAGCGGATGTGGCAAACACTAAGTCCAGAAGCGAAGGCGAGACGACTGGCAAGCGGGGAGAGCCTAGCGACATTCCGCCAGTCAATTCAGCTTCTTCAAGAGCAGGGCTTTCGCTTTGAGGATAGTACGTATGTGGGCGGCTATCGGCTCCCGGATGGGCAGGCTTACTACTTCTATGTGACTGAGGTACGGAATGCAAACGACCAGCGTGGCACGGTTTACCAGATCTTCTGGGTCGATAGCGACGGACTGATCTTCCTCGTCGATACACCACAGCTTCAGTGAAGGTGGTCGGCCATGAGCGGACAAACACAGACGCTTCCAACGACACGCGAACGCCGTCGCTACTGGGACGATTTGGAGCAGCAGATTGACGACATCATTGTTGGCATTGCGGATCTCATTCGAACGCATTTTCGAGGGCTTCTAACGCTGGCAGCGCTTGGGTACGCCTTCTACATCTGGGCCTGGCCGGCGCGAGCGGCGTGGGGGCCGATTGTTTTGACGGTTCTCTTTGCTCTCTTGCAGATTGCCTTTGCAATCGTGTTCGTCATCATCCAGTTTGCTGCGATCTTCTGGTTCCTGGGTCGGGGGCGCACCTACTGGATCAAGCCGGGAGAAACGGGGGTCAGCTTCGCGGATTACAAGGGTAATCCAGAGGTGCTGGAGAGCGCGCGGCGGATCGTCACTCTGCTGAGAGGGATCAAGGAATTCAAAGAGATGGGTGGTGAGGCGATCCGTGGCCTGCTGCTGGTTGGACCTCCCGGGACTGGGAAGTCGTATCTGGCGCAGTGCATCTCTACGGAAGCGAACGTGCCGTTCGGGTATGCGAGCGCTCCCTCGTTTCAGAACATGTTTTTCGGCGTGAGCAACCTGCGGATCATGATGCTGTACCGCAAAGCACGCAAACTCGCGAAGAAGTATGGGGCTTGTATTCTGTTCATTGACGAAATCGACGCGATTGCCCAAGCGCGGGGCGGGCGATACGCCGGCCAAGGATTTTTGGGGCCGCTCTTTGGGTGGGGCGCCAATGCGATGCTGAATGAGCTCCTGTTGCAGCTCGATCCGCCCCCACAGGAAGTGACGCTCATTGGTCGTCTCTTGCGACTCCTCGGCTTACGGCGGGGACGAGCAGAACTTCCACCGGTTCTGACGATTGCGGCGACGAACTTGCCGGATGCGCTGGATCCGGCGCTGCTGCGGCCGGGTCGATTTGACCGGAAAATCGTGGTTGATTTGCCGAGTGCCGATGGCCGCCGAGAGATCATCGAGTACTACCTCAGTAAGGTCAAGCATGACCCCAACATTCCGATCGACTTCATGGTGCACGACACGATTGGGTATACGCCAGCGGCAATTCGCTACGTCATCAACGAGGCAGTTATCCATGCACACTTCGAGGGACGGAACTACATTACGTACGAGGATTTCACTGCCGCGCGAGAAACGCACGAACTGGGGTTGAGGCAACCGATCCGCACGATGTCAGCCGAGGAACGACGGCGGATCGCCTATCACGAAGCTGGCCATGCGCTGGCACAGTACCTGCTCCAACCCAAGGAACGGGTGGTGAAGGTTTCGATCATCCGGCGCGGCGAAGCGCTTGGGTTCTCGGCGACGAAACCGACGGAGGAGCGTTTCACGAAGACGCGTGAGGAACTCTTCGCAGAGATTCAGGTAGCGCTAGCCGCTCGTGCGGCAGAGGAGCTCTTCCTCGGTACTCAAATGACCGGGGCAACGAGCGATCTGGCCCAAGCGACGCATCTTGCGAACCTGATGGTCTCAGCGTGGGGCATGGATGGATCGCTCTACAGCGGATTGACCTACAACCAGCTTGTTCCAGATCTCTATCGCAAGCAACGTATCGAGCGGCTCCTGCAACGACAGTTTGAAAATGTGAAGCGGCTCTTGCAAGCAAATCGCGAGGCGGTGGAAGCGATCGCCCAGGGGTTGCTCGAGCGCGATGAGCTGAACGAACAGCAATTGCGAGAGATCTTGTCTTGTTTCCAACTAGTTGTTCCGCCGCCAGTGGAGGAAAAACCGGAGCCGCTGGAGGTGAGGCAGGCGCAGGAGCGGGCGATCCTGGCTGGGGTTGACGGAGCGAGCGAGTCGCTGGGGAGCGAGCCGGTGCTCATCGGCGAGAGTGATTCGTCGGAGCGCGAGCAACAGCGACCGGATCTTACATAAGGGTAGCGGCGAGCCAGGTCGCGGCCAGTGCTGTCCACTGCTCGAGATGCGTAAACGCGACGTGATTCGCCCGCTCGTAGAAGGCAAGGTGCTTCGGCCCACCGGCAGCGCGGTAGAGCCGAATTGACTCCTGGGGTGGGACGACGAGATCGTTCCCTGCACCGACAACCAGAAGCGGGGTTTGGAGGTGCGGTGCGATACCGTCGAGCGCAAGTGCTGGTGCGAGGCGAGCCAGGTCTCCGGGGGTGACACCGGTGGCGAACGCCACATCGCGGCGGACGAGCTCGCCAAGCAGGTCGAGATACGGGCGTGGATCGTACGGCGCGGTCACCGAGACCACCGCAGCGATCTCAGGGACAGTGTGAGCAAGCTGAACGGCGTAGGCCCCTCGGAGGCTAATGCCCAGCAGGGCGATCCGCTTCGGATCAACCGCGGGGAGATGACGTGCCGCCTCGATGATTGCCCAACCGACATCTTCCTGGCCAGGTGCTGCTGGGACAAGGTCGGCGACTTCGCCGCTGCCCGGCGTGTCGAGCGCGAGGACGGCGAGTCCACGGCGTAAGAACGGGGTGACCCAGGTGACCATTTCTTCCTTCGCTGTGCTGGCGCCATTCAAGAAGACGACGAGTGGGGAGGGGCGGTCGCCGGGCACACAGAGGTAGCCGGGGAGGGCCAAACCGCGCCAGGGAACTTCGATTGGCCGAATTGCAGGGTCCAGGTGGTGGGCAGCAGCACGGAATAAGCGGGCTGCTGCGGTGTAGAGGGCTCGGCGCCGGGCGAGATCGTCAAGTACCATGACGTGCCCGAAGTGATAACAGAGGGCCGCGACACGCTGCAGTTCGGCCGCGGCGCGCAGTTCGCCGGCAGCGGCTCGCTCGTGCGCAGCCAGGAGGTAGGAGTGAGCGGCACGAACCCACGCGCGGGGCCAGTCTTTGAGCCGACGGATCCGGCGTAGCGTCGCTTTGAGCGTACGAGGATGAATGCCAGCAAGGAGGAAGCGGTAGCGTCCAGCTGGCGAGAGCAAAGCAGCGCTCGCCAAGCGGAGAGCGACATCGAAGGCGGAGAGCGGAATGCGATTGACGACTAAGAAGCGCAGACCAACCGCACGAACGCGAGCAAGCACCTCCACCTCCTCGCGATCGTCAAGGATACCCTCTCGCCCACCATCTGATCGCGATTGTCGTGGAAGCGCGTTCCCGGGCTTCCGGGGCCGCAGCGGGTTCTTGAGACATCTTGCCGAGAGCAGCGCGAACTCATGGGTGGTTCACGTCAGCTCGGCTATTCATGAAGATCGCGGACTTTGAATCCGGTGATGGTACAACGGTGACTGCCTGGTTTCGTCTCCCTGCAGGAGTGCTCCCGTCAAAAGAACAGTGCTGGAGGATCGCTGCATTCGTTTTCCCTTTGAGGTGCTCAGCAATCGTTTGAGAGGTTCTCAGCGATCGGGTTGGGGATTCGAGAGGGGGACAATGAGCCCTGTCCGACGAACAAATCAGGATTCGGCTGGTGCTTAGGGGTGAACCGACGCGTTCATCAAGGGGGCAGCGTAGGGAGCGAACGATGGCTGTGGGAAATGCGGAGCGTCAGTAGCCCAGGGGTCCTATTTTGAGCCCGGGTTCAGGTTGACGAAACCACAGCGGGCATTCTGTCGTTTACAATAGTGCAGAGGTTCCGCACGTTCGACAGTGGAGTTCCGGTTGGGCGGTATCGGTTGATGCCGCACCGGGGGAGCGCCACTGTCGAATGGAGTGTTGTCAGGCTTCTGGAGCCTGACCACCGTCTCGTTCAACCACGTGGGGCGGTGTTCTTCCACCTTTCCCAAGGTAGGTTCTCAACTACGCTCGCGCACTGTGTGGAGCGTGTCGCTGTCACTCAGGCACGGAAGGGGGTAGAGGCGAAACGATGCATGAAGAACGCGGCCTTGCGGGATGCGAGGGGAAGGAGCGACGAGCTGTCATGGATCTTCTGGAGCGACTGGAAGCCTATCGTGCAGAGGAAGCCGAGCTCAAGTGGGAAGGGACGTTTAGTGACTACTTGGAGCTCGTGCTGAAGAATCCGCAGATTGCACAACTGGCGCATGCCCGAATCTACAACATGATCATGGATGCCGGGGTGGAGCAGCTACCTGATGGACGAGTGCGGTACAACTTCTTTGCCGACGAGATTTTTGGTCTCGAGAAGCCGCTGGAGCAGATTGTGGAGTACTTCCGCTCCGCTGCACAGCGCCTGGAAGTCCGCAAACGGATTTTGCTCCTGATGGGACCGGTGGGCGGAGGCAAATCGACAATCGTCGCGCAGCTGAAGCGGGGACTGGAGCGGTACACGCGGACGGCACGAGGAGCGGTGTACGCGATCAAAGGTTGTCCGATGCACGAGGAACCGCTGCACCTCGTGCCGGAACCGCTCCGCGAAGACTTCTACCGGGAATACGGTGTCTATATCGAAGGCGAACTCTGCCCGTGGTGCCGATATCACCTGGAAGAAGCACCTCGAGACGAGACACATCCCTGGAGCCGACCCGGACAGCCATTTAGTGGGCGACATGAGGATGTCCCCGTTGTGCGGATCGTCTTCTCGGAGAAGCACCGGGTAGGAATCGGCACGTTCACGCCGTCCGACCCGAAGAGCCAGGACATTTCGGAACTGGTAGGGAGTATTGATCTCTCAACAATTGGGGAAGTTGGTGCGGAATCAGATCCGCGGGCATATCGGTTTGATGGGGAACTGAACATTGCCAATCGCGGATTGGTTGAGTTCATCGAGATGTTGAAAGTGGATGAGCGTTTCCTCTACGTGCTGTTGACGTTGACACAGGAGCAGAGCATCAAGACGGGCCGCTTCCCGATGATCTACGCGGACGAGGTGGTGATCAGCCACACCAATGAGCACGAGTACAACGCATTTGTGGGGAACAAGCGGAGTGAGGCGCTGCAGGACCGGATCATCTTAGTGAAAGTACCGTACAACCTACGCGTATCGGACGAGGTGAAGATCTACCAGAAGCTCTTAAAGCAGAGCGGCATTCGTGATGTCCACATCGCGCCAGGAACCCTGGAAACAGCGGCGACCTTTGCGGTGCTGTCTCGGCTGGAGGAAAGCCGTAAAGCGGGCATGACATTGATGAAGAAGCTGAAGCTCTACGATGGGCAGACGGTTGAGGGGTACACACCGCAAGATGTAAAGGAACTCCAGGAGGAAGCGACGCGGGAAGGGATGGATGGTGTCTCGCCGCGGTATGTGATTAACCGGATTTCGGCGGCGATCGTGCGTGAGGGGACGCGCTGCATCAACGCGATCGATGTCCTGCGAAGCCTGAAAGACGGGCTGGAGCAGCATACGAGCATCACGCCCAAAGAGCGTGAGCGACTGCTCAACCTGATTGCTGAGGCACGAAAAGAGTACGACGAGTGGGCAAAGCGAGAAGTGCAGAGGGCGTTCGTTTACTCGTTCGAGGAGTCGGCGCGGACACTCTTCAATAACTATCTCGACAATGTCGAGGCGTATGTGCATCGGACGAAGGTGATCGATCCCATCACCGAGGAGGAACTCGAGCCAGATGAGCGACTGATGCGGTCGATTGAGGAACAGATCGGGATTCCGGAGAGCCAGAAGCGGCAGTTCCGGGAGGAACTGCTGATCAAGATGTCATCGATGGCACGGCGAGGGCAGAAGTTCGACTACACGTCGCACGACCGGTTGCGGGAGGCAATTGAGCGGAAGTTGTTCGCCGATCTCAAGGACGTTGTGAAGATCACAACGTCATCGAAGACGCCGGATCCAGAGCAGTTGCGTCGGATCAACGAAGTGGTCGACCGGCTGGTGCAGCAACACGGGTACTGCCCGGTTTGTGCAAACGAACTGCTGAAGTACGTTGGGGCCTTGTTGAGTCGCTGAGTCAATTGGGGGTGCAGGTGATGTTCACGCTGGCGATCCGACGTGACGACTGGTCGCTGCACCGGAAGGGAGCGATCGACCAGGCGCGGCACATGGAAAAGGTGAAGGAGGCGATTAAGCGGAACCTGGCGGATATCGTCAGCGAGCAATCGATCATTACCTCCGATGGGAAGCGACTCGTGCGGGTACCGATCCGCGTGCTGGAGGAATATCGCTTCCGCTTTGATCCCGAGGCGGGGCGGCAGGTGGGGCAGGGTAGTGGCGGAACGAACGTTGGAGATGTTATTGGGCGGGTTGGGAGTGGCCGAGGGCCGGGAGTGGGGCCGCAAGCCGGCGATGAGCCAGGGATCGACTACTACGAGGCTGAACTCACGGTGGACGAGCTCGGCGAACTGATCTTCGAAGATCTGGAATTGCCCAATTTGGAAGAGAAGCGGTTGCGTGAACTTGAGTCGGAGGCGGTGCGGTTCACCGACATACGCAAGCATGGGCCGTTCGCCAATCTCGATAAACGGCGGACGCTGCGCGAGAACCTGCGGCGCAATGCGTGGAGGGGGCGGGCGCGCATTGGTGATTTCAGCAACGAGGACCTGCGCTTCAAGACCTGGGAGCGAGACATCAAGCGGGAGTCGAACGCGGTTGTCATTGCAATGATGGATGTTTCAGGTTCAATGGGAACGTTTGAGAAGTACATCTCGCGCGCGTTCTATTACTGGATGGTGCGATTCTTGCGAACGAAATATGACCGCGTAGAGATCCGATTTATTGCGCACCATGCGGAGGCGAAAGAGGTCACTGAGGAGGAGTTCTTCACTCGTGGGGAAAGTGGTGGGACGCGCGCGAGTACGGCCTACGAATTGGCACTCGAGCTGATTCGAGAGCACTATCCGCCGGATGCATGGAACATTTATCCGTTCCATTTTTCAGACGGTGACAACTGGCCTTCGGACAATGAGCGGTGCCGCGAGCTGGCAGAGGAACTTTTGCGCTGCGTGAACCTCTTCGGATACGGGGAGATCTGGCAGGGTCGCTACACCTATCACAGCACATTGATGCATACGCTGCAGCGCATTGGTAGTCCGAAGCTTGTGACGGTGACGATCAGCGAGAAAGCGGACGTCTACCAGGCACTGCGGCGGTTTTTTGGGCCAGAAGTGGGGCGGGAGGTGGCCCGTGCGTGAGGGGATGCCAAACGCAATCGCCGAGTTGGAACGCCGTATCGGCGAGATCTGGGAGGTGGGCGAACGACTCGGGTTGCGGCCGCTTCCGGTCCACTTTGAGGTCGTGCCAGCGACGGTGATGTACGAGATAGGGGCATATGGTCTTCCAGGGCGATTCTCGCACTGGACGCACGGGAAGGCGTATCAGGTACAGAAGACGCTCTACGACTATGGGTTGAGCAAGATCTATGAACTGGTGATCAACAGTGATCCATGCTATGCCTTCCTGTTAGAGACGAACACGTTGTTGCAGAACACGCTCGTTGCAGCACACGTCATGGCACATGCGGACTTCTTCGCGAACAACGCCTATTTCGCTGAGACGCGGCGAGACATGGTCGACATTGCATCACTACATGCCGAGCGGATCGAGAAGTACGAATTCACCCATGGGAAAGAGGAGGTCGAGCGGCTCCTGGATGCGGTGCTCTCGATTCAGGAGCATGTCGATCCAGCTGCCTCGGAGACGTCGACGCGTCGGGGGCCTGAGCAACGACGACGGCCGTCGACGCCGTACGATGACCTTTGGAGGCTCGAGGAACGCGGCCGAAGGGATGAGAGCGGAGGGGAGGAACGGCGGCCAGCGACGACGCCAGCCGAACCGATCCGTGACCTGCTGTTGTTCATTCACGACCACTCGCCGATCCTGGAGGACTGGGAGCGGGACGTGGTCGCGATCGTGCGAACGGAGATGTTGTATTTCTTGCCGCAGATCAAGACCAAGGTCCTCAATGAGGGATGGGCAACGCTATGGCACGCCCGGATCATGCGGTCGTTGGATCTCTCGCCCGAAGAGCATGTCGAGTTCGCGCGGTTACACGCGAGCGTGCTGCAACCTGCAGGGCGAAGGTTGAATCCCTACGCGCTGGGGTATGAGTTACTCTGCGACATTGAGCGGCGGTACGGAACAGAGCATCTCTTCCTGGTGCGGGAAGTTGAGTCGGACGTTTCACTGGTGCGGAACTACCTCACCGAGGAGTTGGTGGAACGGCTGGATCTCTATCTCTACGAGCGGCGTGGAGACGAACTCGTGGTGGTTGACAAGGACTGGAAAACAGTTCGTGATCGGTTGGCGAATGAGCTCGGCGGAAACCATATTCCGGTGATTGTGGTTGAGGACGGCGACTATCGTGGGAACCGCGAGCTCTATCTCCGGCATGTTTGGGATGGACGGAAACTCGACCTGCCGTGGGCGGAGAAGACGCTGGAAAACGTGTATCGATTGTGGGGACGACGCGTCTGGCTAGAGACCCGTTCGGACGATGGCACCGACCCCCTCATCCTGAGCTATCACCCGCGTGAAGGCCATCGGCAGCAGCGGTAAACGATGAGTGCTGTCAACGCTGGGTCGTTTGGCGGTGAGGGAGAGTAGGTAGTGCTGTTTCACCGCCGTGACGGTTCCTTTTGTCAAGATCCCCTCTGCCCCTTTTTCCGCGCAGTGCAAGGTAAGGCGGCATTCTGATAGGGACCCATGAGGCGCGTCTGGGAGTGCAGAAGGATTCCGAACGACTGCTCCGAGTTCTCTCGAGATGTGTCGTCAGTGAAGCTCGGGGGACTCTGTTTGGCAGTTTGGACACGCTGCATTGCGTTCTCCGTGGTGGGTGGGCTCGTCCGACGCAGGCGCCCAGGTCGGACAGAGGGGACGTGTGATGCAACAGAGTCATTGGGGGCGTTCCGGATCTACCGCCTCTGCCCTGTGCTTCGTCTCGTGTGCTTTTGCTGAGTGAGCCTCACGTGGGTGAGGTGTTGGTGGGCTGATCATTGGCACGTGTGGGCCGAGGAGGACAGCTGTGGGTAGGGCCCACTGCCGACGCCTCCTCGCCACGGGATACCCAAGGACGGGTACAGGTGCGGTTGGTTGTTGTGCTCACGAGACTGGCGAGCCGTCGGACATTGCCGAGCGGGGAGTAGTCCTGTGAGAGTTCTGTAACGTTGGGTCGTTCGAACACACCGGGGGAAAGCACATCGCTGTACCTTGCCGGTGAGTTGGGAGAGCGGAGTGCAGCCTCGATCCCATGGGCAAGGGGAAAGGGAGCGCAGGAGTCTGGGCGGCCCCGTGTGTTCTGCTTCGGGCCCACGCTGTGTCGTGGGGATGCGGAGGATCAGGCAGGTCCCCAGAGGAGGAGGCCGGTTACTGCACCCGCAGCCAGGAATGAGCCGTACGGGAGATAGGTCAGGCGGCTGGCGCTCCGGTAGGCGAGGAGCCACAGCGCGGCGATAGCTGCAGCGGCCATACCAAGCAAAAGGGTCGGAAGGAACCGATTGATGCCGAGCATTGCGCCGATGAGTGCGGCGAGGAAGATGTCACCGCTTCCCAGGGCAGGGCGACGATAGAGAAGCCGGCCGAGACCGTAGAAGATGAGGAAAAGCAGGGTTGCGGCCGCACTCCCAGCAAGGGACAGGAGGAGCGCACGAGGCGATGCCAAGAGTGCAAGGATGGTGGCGAGCAGTAAGGTTGGAACGACGGTCACCAGATAGATGAGGTGGTGTGCCCAGTCGATGCGGGCGATGAGCCAGAGGAAGAGCGTGAAGAGGGAGACACGAAAGGCATCCAGCGGCGCAGAGAGGAAACGGAACCAGGCGGCAGCGAGGGTGCCAGCGGCCAAGAGCTGGAGCACAAGCTGTGAGCGAGGGAAGAAGCGGCAGGCGGCACAACGGCGAGGGAAGAGCCAGCCCCAGTGGGAAGCTGGTGCGCCACAAGCTGGGCAGGTCGGTCGCCCGAGGAGGGGCTCCCCGGAGGGGAGTCGCAGAGCTGTGAGTTCGATGAGGCCGCCGAGCGCGAATCCGACAGCGGCAGCGATCGGAAGGGAAGCGACGGTCAAATCGAACATTCGGGCATTCCCTCCGCCCTGTGACCAAAACCCTCCCGTCGTCGTTTCGCAACGGAGCGTAGCAAATGGGGGCCGAAAGGTCTCTCACCCGTTCGTCCCGAACCGGCGAGCGCGAGCGTCTATGGCCACGCGCAGCATGAGGTCGTATGGGGGATCCGTCTGGAACCAGAGGCGGAATGACTCAGCTCCCTGGGCAACGAGCATTTCGAGGCCGTCGAGCGTTGCAAGGCCGCGGGCGTGAGCGGCGGCAAGCAAAGGAGTCTGGCGATAGGTCAGGTCGTAGACGAGTGCGTGTGAGGGTAAGACGTCGAGCCACTCAAGCGGAATTGGGGAGGAGTGGCCATCCCAACCGACGCTGGTGGCATTGACGAGGAGATCGGCAGTGGCCAGTTCTGGGAGCAGTTCCGTACCAAGGGGCAATGCCCGACCAAGGCCAAACTCGGCGACCAGGGCCTGGGCACGGGCCAGAGAACGGTTGGCGATCACGAGTGCGCGGCAACGGTGATCAGCGAAAGCGACGACAACTGCGCGTGCTGCGCCACCGGCTCCGAGCAAGACGACACGAAGATCCCCAATGGGAAAACCGCGGCGGGTGAGCGGGAAGAGAAAACCCGGGATGTCGGTGTTGTCACCATGGAGACCGGTGCTGCGCACCACGATGGTGTTGACCGCCCCGGCGCGAAGGGCGCGAGGCGCCAGAGAATCGATGAGGCGGGTGACAGCCTCCTTGTGGGGGACCGTCACGTTGGCACCAACAACGTTGGGCTCTCGGAGTGTGGCGATGCGAGTGGGGAGCTCCGCCGGTGGTGTTGGCCAGAGTTCGTAGTGGGCGGGAATGCCAAGGGCATCAAGGGCAGCCTGCTGGAACGCAGGAGAGAGGCTGTGCTCAACCGGGTAACCGATGAGTCCGAGGCGCTTCGTCATCCGCCGTGCTGCTCCCGAATGTTGCGAACATGCTCCTCATAGGTACGAGCGAAGACATGGGCGCCACTGCCGTCGCCACGCGTCACGAAGTAGAGATAGTCCGTCTGGGTTGGTGAGAGGGCTGCTTCGATCGAGGCACGACTCGGATTACAGATTGGCCCGGGCGGGAACCCTGCATAGCGATACGTGTTGTAAAGGCTATCAACGGTTGCCAGATCGGGGAGATTGTCGAGAGATGGCCACCAATCTTGTGGTGAACCGAGAGCATACTGCACCGTCGGATCGGCCTGGAGCGGCATGTTCTCACGCAGACGATTGTAAAAGACGGACGCGATGATCGGGCGTTCTTCGGGAATAACAGCCTCGCGTTCGACGATTGAGGCGATGATGAGCACCTGGTAGAACGTGCGGCCGAGCTCCTGAGCACGCGCGCGATCTTCCGCTGGCACACGGCGGTCGAAGTTTTGGAGGAGTGTTTCGACGATCTCTTCGGGTGTCGCATCGATGCGGAACTCATAGGTGTCGGGGAAAAGGAACCCCTCGACGGTCGCTGTGGAGGGGACGTCGGCGAGGAAGGGAAACCGTGTCTGCCAGCGGCTGGCCTGAAGAACATCAAGGAATTGCTGAGGGCTGGAGAGGATCCCCACTCGGACCAGTTCGTCGGCGTACTGTTCCGCACGCCATCCTTCCTGGAAGCGGACGCGGACGACCTGGACACCAGGTGCGGTCGTCAACGTGCGAATAATCTGGTCGACCGACATGCCGGTGTAGAGAGTGAAGCGACCGGCGCGGATGCGCGTGTCGGCGTTGCTGAGGCGAATGCGCAGTTTGAAGTAGGCTGGTGAACGGATAAGGCCAGCCTCGTGGAGACGCTCCGCGATTGAGTCAATCGACTCATCCTGCTGAACTTGAAAGACGACGGGGGTTCCTGCCGGTTGACTCGTCGCCTCGAGCCGAGCGACGAGCGCTCGTTGTGCCGCGATGACGATAACGACGGCAAGAACGAGTACGGCAGCGAGCTTGAGAGCCTGTACCATGACCCGGAGCACGAACCGTGGCCTCCCGTCGGCGCTGGACGTAACGGGGCGCGCGACCGGCGGTGAGTCTACCAGGGGGCGATTGGGATGGGCAAGCGGAAACCGGTGATCGCGTTGGTTGGGCCGACCTCGGTGGGGAAGACGGCAACGGCGATTCGGCTGGCGCTGGAGTTTGGCGGTGAGGTGGTCTCGGCGGATTCGCGGTACTTATACCGCGGAATGGACATTGGTACAGACAAGCCTTCTCTCGAGGAGCGCAAGGGTGTGCCACACCATCTGATCGATATCGTGGATCCGCGTGACGACTACTCGCTGGCGCTTTACCAGCGGGATGCTCGTGCGGCGATTGAGGCGATCCATGCCCGTGGCAGGTTACCGATTGTTGCGGGTGGGACACCACTGTATCTTCGAGCCTTGCTCGAAGGGTGGCGGATCCCACCGGCACCGCCGAACCCGGAGCTCCGAGCGCACTTGGAACTCCGAGCGCGTGTTGAAGGGCCTGAGGTGTTGCATCGTGAGTTGGAACGAGTTGACCCACTGGCTGCGGCGCGGATCCCACCGGAAAACGTACGGCGGGTGATCCGCGCGCTGGAGATCTTTCACGCAACCGGGCGACGCATGACCGAGCTCGAGGGGAAGGAGTCTCCGCCATGGCGGGTCTTATGGCTTGGGCTGACCATGCCGCGCGAGGAACTCTACCGGCGGATTGACGAACGGGTAGAACGGCAGATTGCGCGTGGCCTGGTGGATGAGGTGCGGCGGTTGCTGGGGGAAGGTGTTCCGCCGGACGTGCCGGCGATGACTGCGCTGGGGTACCGCCAAATCGTGCTGTATCTCGAGGGGAAGCTCACGTTGGAAGAAGCGATCGCACGAATCAAGTACGACACGCATCGGTACGCGCGACACCAGCTGACTTGGCTGCGGCGGATGAAGCAATTGGAGTGGTACGACGTCACGCAGCCTGGGTGGTATGAGGCGATGCGGGAGCGAGTGCGAATGTTTCTGGCGGACGAAACCGATGAGGGGGATGCCGCCGTACACCAGAACGGAGGAGGAAAGAGAACGCCTCGCGCGTGAGGAGGAGGCACGGAGGGCGGCCTGTATCGGCCGCCTTCGTGTTGTCTTGGTGTGGTTGGGCTCGCCGCCGAGAGCGGCGGGTCCTGGCGGTGTGAGACCGTTCTTGCGTGATGAGCAGAGGTGTGTCGGCGCGGACACGGCGGTCAAGGGGAACTGCAAGAGAACATGCCAGTGTGTGGCGGTCGTTTGTCGTAAGAGTTTGGAAGAGGATGAGAGCTTTGACACGCTTGAACTTGTGCGCACGTAGGTGCGTACGTGAGCCCGTACGTAAGCGGATGAGAGCTTTGACATGCTTGAACGGGTGGGTGAGCCGATGCGCGGCTGAGCACAAGGAGTTCGAGCGTGGGAAGGCAGGTAGAGTCGGGGTAGGATGCTCCTGAGTGCTATGGGGGAGCAAGGGCGGTGATCGCGGAGGTTCAGGAGCGACTGATTGAATGGTACCGCAGGGAGGCACGGGATTTGCCTTGGCGTCGAACGCACGATCCGTACCACATCTTCGTAAGCGAGGTGATGTTGCAGCAGACGCAGGTCGAGCGAGTGATCCCGTACTACGAACGTTTTATCGCGCGCTTTCCTACGGTTGAGTCGCTGGCGCGAGCGTCACTCGCAGAAGTGATTCGCCTCTGGGGTGGTCTTGGTTACAACCGCCGGGCAGTGTATCTGTGGCGAGCGGCACGCGAAGTGATGGAGCGCTATGGTGGGGCCATACCGAAGGATCGGCGGGAACTTCAGCGCCTGCCGGGAATCGGACGCTACACCGCCGGTGCGGTGCTGTGCTTTGGCTTTGGGGAACCGGTCGCGTTTTGGGACACGAACATTGCGCGCGTTCTGACGCGGATCTTTCTTGGCCCCGAGGTACGACTGACTTCCCGGGAACTAGATCAGCTTGCGGAGAGTGTGTTGCCGCCCGATCGTGCGTATGAGTGGAACCAAGCGCTCATGGAGTTGGGTGCGCGGGTTTGTCTGGCGCGTCGGCCACGCTGTGGAGACTGTCCGGTGCGTGGGTTGTGCCGCTCAGTCGGAACAACCGGCGAGCCTCGACGCCGGAGCGAGCGGTTCACGGGGTCGCGCCGCTACTACCGAGGGCGGATCATCGAGGCGTTGCGTGGACGATGGGGTGGCATGCGGCTTGACGAGCTCGGGTGGGCGATACGGGAAGACTACACGCCCGCGCATCGTGCATGGTTGGAACGGCTGGTGACGGACTTGGCCCGTGAGGGGTTGGTTGAGGCGGCGGAGGAGCGGGGTGAATATGTGGTGCGGCTGCCGGGTGGTGGGAAGACCGGTGACAGCTGCGGGGGTGGGACGAGCGAGAAG
>DAOTWO010000187.1:0-2807 GCA_034435855.1 Thermomicrobium sp.
GCCACGGCCTCGATGAGGACGTCACACTCTTCGCGAGAAATGGTGAGCGGCGGTGCCATGACGATTCCATCTGGCGTGCAGCGGACGATGACACCGCGGCGTCGTGTTGCGGCCTCGAGCTTGGCACCAAGCTTAAACTCCGGTGGGTACTTCTCCTTTGTGGCCCTGTCCTGGACGACCTCAATGAGGAGCATTAGTCCCTTACCACGCACCTCACCGACGTACGGACGTTCCTCGAGTTGCCGCAACGCTCCCAGGAGATAGGCCCCGGCCTCCGCGGCGTTCTCCCACAGCCGCTCCGCGAGCAAGATATCGAGGTTACGGAGCGCGACTGCACAAGACACTGGATGCCCCGAATAGGTGAAGCCATGCATAAAGACGCGATCAGCACTCGCTAACGTGTCCGCAATTTCGTCGCTAACTCCTACCCCGCCCAGTGGTAGATATCCGGACGTGATGCCCTTGGCGAAGGTCACGATGTCCGGCACGATCCCATACTGCTGCATCCCAAAGAGCGTTCCCGTACGTCCAAAACCAGTGATCACCTCGTCAAGGATGAGCAAGATACCGTACCGCCGCAGAACACGTGCGATTGCTGGCCAGTACCCGTCGGGTGGAACCACCACTCCGCCCGCGCCCTGAACCGGCTCCCCGATGAACGCAGCGATCGTCTCCGGCCCCTCACGCTGAATCGTCTCCTCGAGTTCCTGGACGAGACGTGCCACAAACTCCTCGTCAGAGAGTCCTTCCCCGGAGCGATACTTATATGGAGCTGTTACATGGAGAAATCCCGGCGGCCGTGGCCCGAACCCTTCCCAGTAGGATGGCACCCCAGTCGCAGACAAGGCCCCCATCGCGATCCCGTGATACGCCATCCGGCGCGAGAGAATCTTGATGCGATCGGGTTGTCCTTTCAGCCACCAGTAATAGCGGGCGATCTTGATCGCTGTCTCGTTCGATTCTGCGCCACCAGAGGTGAACTGGAAGTGGTTAAGCGGCTCGGGGAAGAGGTCAGCCAGACGGGCTGCAAGCTCGATCGTCGGCGGACTCGCCAATCCAAAGAAGGTCGGGACGAACGCGACCCGCTCCATCTGTGCCCGTGCAGCCTCGGCCAGCTCTCGACGGCCATGGCCTACGTTCACGTTCCATAACCCTGCGAATCCGTCGAGGTATTGACGCCCCTCGGCGTCCCAGACCCATACCCCTTCCCCTCGGACGAGAACCAGTGGTCCCTCACGGCGGAGCTGGTGCAGGTTCGTCAATGGATGCAAATGGTGCGCATTGTCCTTCTGCACCAACTCCGCCGCATTCCAGGTCTCAACGTGCATTCGACTGCCCTCCTCAACCGCATTCGGACCCACACGATTGTTCCCGAGCGGCACGCCTCACGTCGACTGCGATTCGCATGACCGCAGAGTAGCACGCAGCCCCAGTTCTGGCCGCCGTGGTCACTTGGAAACACACACGCTATCATTACCATTCGCGTCCGAGAAGGGAACGCGCGAGCAAAGAAGAACTCGAAATCTGTCGTGCAGGAGGTCAAACGACGATGACTCGTGAGCGAATTCCAATCACGCGGGAAGGACTGGAGGCGCTGCGCCGGGAATATGAGTATCTTGTCAAGCATCGCCGACCCGAGATCGCACGTGTCATCCAAGAGGCGCGTGAGCATGGAGACATCCGGGAAAACGCCGCCTACGATGCCGCCAAGCATGATCAAGCATTCATCGAGGGGCGTATCCGGGAAATTGAGGAACTGCTGAAGCGTGTCGAGCTTATCGAAGAGCCGACCGATGGTGACCGTTCGGTTGTCCGAGTCGGCTCAACCGTCACTATCGAAATTGATGGAGAGATCGAGACGTATACGATCGTCGGTGCGATCGAGGCCAAGCCGTCGGCTGGCCGCATCTCGAACCAGTCACCGGTCGGCAAGGCATTGCTCGGTCGTCGAGCCGGCGACACGGTTACGATCGAGACACCGAACGGCCAGATTACGGCATGTATCCTTGAGGTTACGTGACTTGCGCTCGGAGTGCACCGTGTCACGACTGGACACAACGGTTCTCGAAGCGTTTCTTCGGCGTCAGGGCGTACAGTCCCGATTGCTGCATCTCGATCAACCCACGCGGACTGTTAGCGAAGCAGCACAGGCGCTCGGTGTTTCACCGCGCTGCATCGTGAAATCCCTCCTCTTCTCCACTGTGGATGGCAGGTGCGTGCTCGCTGTCGTCCGCGGTGACCAGCGAGTGGATCGTGTACTGCTCGCAGCTGCACTTGGTTGTGATCAATTGGCACTTGCCCCCGCCGAGCACGTCGTGACCGTAACTGGCTACCCGGCTGGTGCAACTCCACCGGTCGGGCACGCCACGCCTGTCCCAGTCATCGTCGATCCGGCCGTTCTGGAGGAGCCAGTCGTCTACGGTGGCGGTGGTGACGATCACACAATGCTGGAAATCCGACCCGAGGACATCGTTCGCGTCTCGGGAGCCCGGGTCGTACGGATTGCACAATCCACCTGAACGCGAGGCTTAGCGCCGTCGCTCGCCCCTTCGTTCCAGAAAGGCCTCAACCGCTTCGCGCGTCGGCACGGCATCAGGACCGAGTCCTTGGATCCTCAAAGCGGCAGCAGCGGTGGCCATCTTCGCCGCCCACAGCGTCGCTTCGTGCTGGGCACGGAGCAAAAAGAGCACTGCCGCGAAGACGTCCCCCGCTCCGACATCATCGCGCACAGTCACCGGATAGGCCGGGACATCATAGGTCCGGCCACGGTCGATCACTGTCGCTCCGTCAGGGCCTCTGGTGATGGC
>DAOTWO010000188.1:0-3145 GCA_034435855.1 Thermomicrobium sp.
CTTTCGATGCGACCGGGGACACACGCATTGTGCTGGGGGACTCACCGCTGGCTACTTCTGCCGGGCGCTTCATTGCCTCGGGACTGAATTTGGTTGCCCACCCGCAACATGGCCACGAGTAATGGCCCCACGCGAAGAAGCAGCGTGGTCACCAGAGCGCTTCGGCGGGAGGACGGGGAGAAAGGACGACCAGGTTGACGGACTCGTCAGGACAGTTCACTCGTCAAGCGAGGGCGGTCGCGCGAGACTGCGTGGGGAGACGGTGGCCGCACCACGTCGGTACGGCATACCGGGAAGCGAGTGACGAAAGAGGAGCATGGTTATGGCGGGTCGATCAGGAAACGGGGGCTGGCGGCAGTGGATCGACGGCGAGGCGTTTTTGGCCGTGCTCATTTGGGGTGCATCGTTTCCGATCGTGAAGCACGGCGTGGACTCGTTCGGGCCACTGTCGTTTGCGGTGTGGCGTCTGATGGTGGCGATCGGCTGCCTCCTGGTGTGGCTGCGCCTGCGTGGCGAGTCGTTGCGGGTGAGGCGATAGGATCTTCAGCGACTAGCGATGGCGGGTTTTGGGGCGATGGGAATCTTCCAGATCGTGTTTCTTGTTGGCATGCGGCATACGACCTCGACGCACAGCGCGCTCTTTTTGAACACGAGCCCGCTATGGGCACTACCGATCTCCTGGCTGATCGAGCGGCAACGGCCGCGGACCGGGGGGATGATTGGGGCGCTGCTCGGGTTTCTCGGCGTGGTACTCATGGTTGGTCAGCCGGACGCGACGGCCCGCACGACGTTACTCGGTGATCTCTTGACGCTGGGCGCGGCGATCTGTTGGGTCGGGGTGACGCTGATCCCACGGCCGCTGGTCGCGCGATACGGAGCAGTGCCAGTCTCGACGTGGATGCTGATGGGGAGCCTGGTCGTGGTTGGGCTCGTCGGCGCTCGGGACGCGGTGCAGAGCGTGGGAGATCCACCAGGGTGGGGCGCGTGGGGAGCGCTGCTGTACACGGGGGTCCTGGCAATGGTGGGTGCCAACGTATTCTGGCACCGAGCGGTGCAGCGGTTGGGAGCAGCAACAACCTTGGTCTACTACTACCTACAGCCGGGGATCGCCATGATGCTGGGCGTCGTGTTCCTCGATGAGAGCGTGCGACTCACCCAGGTAGTGGGCTTGTTGGCTGTGTTCGCTGGTGTGCTGGTCGCGCAGCGAGCGGCTATCACGCAGCCGGCGGTTCGGGTGGCGGATCCGGCGGGTCAGCGGGCGGACTGACGGTCGCTGCACCATCCGGGGTGGCGTGGCCGAGGCGTTCACGGACGGCGGTGGTGAGGTCGATGCCAGTCATGGCACTGAAGCTCTCGACAAGCTGCTGGACGATGATGGGGAGTTGGGTGGCATAGCGGCCGAGACCACTCGCGCCGTCGGGGCCGGTACCGGAGTCGAAGACAACGACGCGCTCAACCTGCGTGAGCGGGCGTGCGGCAGCTTCGACGACCTTGGGCAGTTGCTCGACGAAGGCTTGGTACATAAGGAGTTGCATTGCCACGGGGCCGTAGGCGTTGAGTGCCTCAGCAAGGGCACGCTTGCCATCTGCTTCCGCGAGCATCGCGGCACGTTGTCCCTCCGCTTGCGCGACGAGCTCGGCCTGCAGTGCCTCGGCGAGGGCTTTCTTGGCGTCGGCTTCCGCTTGTCCAACTTGGCGGATACGGGCGGCCTCACCGGCGCCGAGGAGCTCGCGCTCACGCGAGGCAGCTTCGGCACGGACAATCGTGGCTTGGCGATCACCTTCGGCACGCAATATAGCCGCGTGCTTTTCCCCCTCCGCCCGAATAACCGTTGCCTCACGCTCGGCCTGAGCACCTTTGAGGACGGTGGCCTCAAGCTCCTTCTCGCGACGGCGTGCCTCCATCTCCTGGACAGCGATGGCTGCCTCCGTCCGAGCGAGCTCCACCTGTTGCTCGGCGACCACAACTTGACGGCGAGCCTCGGCTTCAGCGAGGGGTCCGGCCTGGGTGGCGCGGGCGCGTTCGGCTTCGATTTCGGCGGCATAGCGGGCCTTGCGGACCTCGGCTTCCTTTTGGGCCGCGGCGGTTTCTGCGTCGGCCATGGCCTCGGCAACGGCAGCTTGCTGCATCGCCTGAGCACGGCGGACGCGGGCATCCCGCTCGGCTTCAGCTCTGCCGACCTCGGCATCTCGCTTGACTTCGGCGGTTCGCCGCTGGCCAAGTGCGTCGAGGTAGCCCTGCGGGTCGCTAATTTGCTGGATGGTGAGCACGTCGATCTCGATCCCCATGCGAGAGAGGTCGGCGGCCGACTCGGCTGCCAGTCGCTGAGCGAAGGCTTGCCGATCGGCATTGATCTGCTCGACTGTCAGCGTGCCGAGTATGGAGCGGAGGTGCCCCTCAAGGGTCTGGAAGATGACGCTCCGGATTTGGTCCTGTGACATACCGAGAAAGCGTTCGATGGCGTTCATCAACATAATGTCATCGGAGCCGACCTTGACGTTGGCGACTGCGTCGACTGAAACGGGCACCCCTTCCTTGGTGTAGGCCGAGGTGATCTTCAGGGGGATGGTCATGACGTTGAGGGAAAGAAAGTCGACGCGCTCGATGATCGGGATGCGGACGCTGGAGCCGCCTTTGACGAGACGATACCCGACGGTTCGCCGTTGGCCAGTCTCGGGATCGGTGATGAGGCGCTTGCGTCCGGAGAAAACGGCGACCATGTTAGGTGGGACCTTAACGATATTGCGACTGACAATAGCTAAGAGCGCAGCGAGGGCGAGGAGGATGAAAAGGACAGCAGCGAGAGCAAAGAGCACCTCGAGGATGGTCATGGAATGCCTCCCTCGTGCTTGATCTCCTGAGCGGCGACTTCGGTCGGTTCGACGACGACGGTGGTTCCAACGATGTCCGTAATGCGGACAAGATGCCCGGTCGGGATAGGCGTGCTGTGGGTGCTACGGGCCAGTAGCTGGCGGCTGCCAGTGGCATCGTGGACGACGACGTAACCAAGGCCGTCAGCTGGAATGGCAACGCTGACCTCAGCCAGTCGTCCGCGGAGTTCCTGGAGCGAGAAAGTGGTGGTCGCCTGCTGGCGATAGAAGAAGGCGACGAGCCACCAGGCGGCGGCACCGAAGAGAAGCGCACT
>DAOTWO010000189.1:0-1696 GCA_034435855.1 Thermomicrobium sp.
GACGGGGCCTCTTCTCGACGCTCTGCTCCGGTATCGAGCCTATCGGCTCCTCTGGACATCGAGCGTTTTGACCCAGATCGGGCAGTGGATGCTGCAGGTTGCGACCGGCTGGGCGATGCTCCAGCTGACCGACTCAGCGTTGTGGGTCGGGATGCTGGGATTCGCGGGTGGGCTCCCCTTCCTCATTGTCGCAGCACCGGCTGGGGCGCTGGCGGAGCGCTTCGACCGACGTGATGTCTTGCTCGTCTGCCAGGCCGGTGCACTGCTCGTGAGCGCCGCATTGGCACTACTGGTGTTCTCGGGACTTGCCACCCCCTTGCTATTGCTCATGGCAATGTTCCTGAACGGTTCGCTCCTTGCCGCGAACAATGCGACGCGACAGGCACTCATCCCCGGTTATGTTCCGCGCTCAGCGCTCCAGAACGCCGTTGCCCTGCTCTCGGCTGGAATGAACACAACACGTATCCTTGGGCCTTCGCTTGCTGGGCCGCTCGTGGCTACTTTTGGAGTTGGGGGCACACTCCTTTTCCAGACAGGCTGCCTGGCGCTAGCACTGGCAAATACCGGACGCCTGCCCTCGGCACCGCCCGCTGCACAGCTGAACCTCCCGTTTCTTCGTCTCATGGCGGAAGGTCTGGCGTACGTCCGACGTGTCCCGATCGTTCTGGGATTAATCCTCCTGGCGAGCGTTCCCACGATTCTCGTCTTCCCCTACTTGCACCTTCTCCCCGTTTTTGCGCGCGATGTGCTGCATCTCGGGCCTGGAGGGCTTGGACTGCTCTACACTGTTGGGGGTGCAGGAGCGCTCATCGGGTCGCTGTTCGTGGCAAGTTTGCGGCGGGTACGCTACCGTGGGGCACTCATGGTGGGGATCATTGTCGTCTACGGAGGCGTGATTGCCGTCTTTTCCCTCACTCGCTGGCTTCCTTTGGCACTTGGTTGTCTGTTTATGGGCGGTTTCCTTGGGGCGGCCTACATGGCATTGAATAACGCGCTCCTTCACCTCGCCGTCGGCGACGAGGTGCGAGGGCGCGTGATGGGTCTTTATATGGTGACGTGGGGTTTTATGCCCCTCGGTGCATTGCCAATGGGGGCTCTGGGCGATCTCATTGGTGTGCCAGGTGCTGTCCTAAGCGGTGCCCTGGCAAGCTCACTCGCCGCTCTCCTGGTTGTCTGGCGTGTTCCGGCTCTCCTCCGACTGCAATGACGCGAGCTCAATAATCGGCCGTCCTGGTTCGCCGAGCTCCAGTCGCTCCTCAAGATAGCGGCGAAGCGCCGTCTCGTCCTGGGACGGGGCTTCCTCGGTGCGCCAAATTCCTGGTTCGATTTCGAAGGTAGCCAGTCGACCATCGATCCCGAGGAAGAGAATTCGCTCCCCGGCGAGATACTGGATGTAGTCATAGGTCCAACCAGTCAGCCGGGCGCCGGAGGCGGTGTAGAGGGGATGGTAGGCTCCATCGATCGGTTGGTCGTCGACGAAGAGTTCCCGTGCGACAACGAGGCCAGGGTAGTCCGCAATTAACTCGGCTGTCACTCGGTAGAGCCTCGGATAGCGCTCGGCGCGTTGGTGCGCGCACTGTGTATGTTCGCCATGGCGCAGGCGTGGGGCTGGAACCGCGAAGAGCAGGCGGCGAATGGCTTCTGCCGGGTCTTCCTGGCACAACTTGCCCAGTGAGAGGCGGACGCTCTGCCCAAC
>DAOTWO010000190.1:0-15196 GCA_034435855.1 Thermomicrobium sp.
CACCACACAAGTACACGGCGATGGCCTTCATCGATTTCCTTAATCGCCCAGATATCGCTGGTCGGAACGCCAACTACATCATGTACGGCAGTCCCAACAAGGCAGCCCGAGAGCAAGGCTATATCGACGAAGCTTTACTCCAGAACCCCGGAGTCTATCCGCCGCCGGAGGTGTGGAAGCGCCTCCAGTGGATTAAGGACGTTGGGGAAGCAGGCGCACTGAAGTACGACCGCCTCTGGACAGAGATCAAGACCGCTTGATGATACGTACCAAGAGGCGAGGCGGGATAGAGGTCCGCCTCGCCTCTTCACTTGTCCACCCGCTCACGCAGCTTCCACCGGTTTCCGCTCCAGCCCAAGCTCCTCGGCAATCTCCTTCATCGCATCGAGAACTATTCGGATATGCTCGTCCAGCGAGACTCCCAGCGCTGCAGCAGCCCGCTCAATCTCCTGCCGGTTGACTGCCGCGGCAAACTCCTTTGCCTTCCACTTCTTCTTTACACTCGAAACCTCGACGTCCAGAATACTCTTTGTCGGTCGCACTAATGCGACAGCCACAAGAAAACCCGTCAGCTCGTCGACTGCAACCAGCGTTTTCTCAAGGAGCGTTTCCGGCTCAATCCCCGTGACTTCGCTGGCATGAGCAAGAATTGCCCGTATGATAATCTCCGGGTAGCCTCGTTCACGCAGAATCCGAGCGCCGACGACCGGATGCCCCTCGGTGCTGATGGTCGGATACCGCTCGTAATCGAAATCGTGTAAGAGGCCGACTAGTCCCCAAAGGTCCTCGTTCTCTCCAAACCGCCGCGCGTAGGCTCGCATGGCTGCCTCAACCGCACGCATGTGCCGCAGGAGATGCGGCTGGGTCGTAAACTCGGTTACGAGGCACCACGCCTCATCACGCGGCGGCAGCCGGAGTTCTTCCACCATTCGTCCCCTCCCAGCACAACGTTACCGCCGTTCCCGTTTCGGTTCCGCTACCAAAGCGCGTAGCGCACGGAACCACCGATTCCGCCGCCGGAGTTCTGGGACAAACACTTGTGCGGCAGCACGCCCGAGCATTCGCCCAGTTACCGTGGCAAAGTCGTTTGTCGCTGTTTGACCACGGTGTACCGACTGCGCCGGCATCCCTCGTGTTCCCCGCGTCGCGCTCAATCGTCCAGCACCGCGGGCGAGCTCCTTGAGCCAGTCCCGGCGCGGCTCAAGATGTCCACCTCGTCTCTTCCAACGCCAGCGACTCACAAACATCCCCGCAAAGCCGCCAAGAACGGCAATCAGCGCTCCAGGACTATTGGGCCGTGCCTCAACGAGATCAAGGCCACTAAAATCGGTCAACCAAAGAACACCAGCAGTCACAAAGTATCCGACCACCCAGGCCACTGTCTCATTGAATGCCTGCCCAAACCGACGCGTCGTTCGCCACGAGAGAACGAAGATCAGCGGTACGATTAACCACATCGCCCCTTGTGACCTCCTCCAGTCTCTCTCAAGACTACCGGTTTCCTCTCGTGGCGACCAGTTACACTCCAGCGTAGGAGGAATCGCTCATGAGTCACCATTCTGTTGTGTCAAAACTGGCACGCCATTACGACCGCTTGGCTGAGCACTATGACTCGGCGATGGATCGCTTCGAAGGATGGCTCCTCGGTGACTGGAGGGCATGGGCTGCGGCACAGGCCCACGGTCGTACGCTCGAGATTGCCATCGGCACGGGTCGCACACTCCCTTTCTATCCTGAGGGCGTCGCGGTTCTTGGTGTGGAGCTCAGTGCCGGCATGCTCCAGTACGCACGCCAACGAGCCAGGGGTCGGCAGCTACCCGTTTTCCTCGTCCGGGCCGATGCCCAAGCGCTGCCGCTCCGTGACGAATCCATAGATGTCGTTGTCTCGATTCTCAGCCTTTGCACAATTCCCGATCACCGTCAGGCACTTGCCGAAGCTTACCGGGTTCTTCGACCCGGTGGTCGTCTTGTCCTCGTCGAACATGTTCGCAGTCCTCACCGGGCCATCGCCGCCGTGCAGCATCTCATTGATCCGTTGAGCATTCGCTTCGCCTATGACCACCTCACGCGCGAGCCGCTCGAACTCGTACCACAATGCGGCTTCCGGGTAGTGGAGATCCAACGACGGCGGCTCGGCATCATCGAACGCATACTTGCCGAAAAGCCGCTATGAACATGACTGAGGAGCAGGAAGGCCCAAGGCAATGGGTAAGTCGTCTCGGTTCCCCCACTCGGCCCAACTTCCCACATAGACTCGGACGTTGCGGATACCGGCCAGACGCAGCGCGAGCGCCGCGTGGGCAGCCCGTACTCCACCGTGACAATAGGTGATGGCCACCGATTCAGGTGTAAGCCCGACGCGCTGTGCCCGTCTCAGAATCTCCGCCGCCGGTAGGAAAGTCCGCTGCCCATCCCAGTCCAAGCTCTGCTGCCAGAACCAGTGACGGGCACCAGGGACGTGGCCACCACGTCGCGCCCGGACTTCCTCTCCCGTGTACTCGCTAAGCCGGCGGACATCAAGGACGACAGCCGTTCCTTCAGCGATAGCCCGGTGCACCGTATCCGCATCGACGATCAACGCAGGATCTGGATCTCGCCCCGGCAGGGTGAACCGCGACCTCGGCCAGACCGGCTCCTCCACACTGACTGGTCTCCCCTCCATCACCCACCGTGTCCAACCACCATCGAGGATGCGAAGACGGTCACCGCATCCGTAAGTAGCCAACGTCAACCACAGGCGAGCCACAAAATGTCCACCCTCATCGTCATACCCGACAATCAGGTGCTCGTCGCCGATTCCGAGGTCACCCAGTCGTCGTGCCACGTGTTCCGGTGCGGCGAGTCGATAGGCAATCGGATCGTTTGGATCAACTGTCACATCGGTCCAGTCGAGATAGCGAGCTCCAGGGATATGCCCTTTCCGATACTCAGCACGCCCGTCACGCCCGTCAAAGTAGTATCGACAATCAACGACTCGTACACGGGGATCGAGCAGGCGTTCGGCCAACCAATCAGTATCGACAAGAATCTCCTCATGCCTCATTGCTGCTCCCACTACTCCCCCTTCCAGATCGCGCACGCCGCCATCGCAAGTAGTCGGCGTACCGTAGGAGCTCTTGACGATCTTCAGCTTCAAGCCCCCGCCAAAGGTTACACCCCTCCGACACGGACTCCTGTCGCGCGAGCTGCCCGGCAAGCGCGCCAAAGAATTCTGCCGTCGTCATCCCGAAGGCGGCTGCGAGACGGTCCAGCACCTCGAGAGTCGGGAGCTTCCGCCCACGCTCCAGTTCACTCAGGTACGCAATGGAGAGGCCGCTCCGTTCCGCTAACTCGCGCAACGACCAGTGCCGTTCCACCCGGAATCGCGTGAGGATCTCCGCGATCGTGGTTCGTAACCGCTCACTCACCAAGCACCTGCACCCACACAGTTCGCGTCCGCGGATGTGTGTCGAAGTCCAAGAGCACAATCCGCTGCCACGTGCCCAACGTGAGGGCACCATCGACCAAAGGCACGGTCACCGAGGGGCCAATGACGAGCGACCGGAGGTGACTATGCGCGTTATCATCTGCATTGAGCCGGTTGTGCGCATAGTCAGCGTGCTGTGGCGCAAGGCGCTCTGCGGTTAACCGGATATCCTGCACCAGCCCCGGTTCGTACTCGGAGACGGAGACAGCGGCCGTCGAGTGAGCGACGAAGACACAGACCAATCCGTCGCGAATACCACTCGCCTGGATCACCTCACGGACCTGACGGGTCACATCCAGCATCTGGTCTCGGCCAGTCGTCGCGATCTCCAATCGACGAGCGAACGCGCGGCTCATGTTTGCCTACCTTCGTCGCGTCCAGCCCACAGCTCAAGGAAGCGGATCAGCGTTCGCACACCATGCCCCGTCGCACCGGCGGGTCCAAACAGTCCCCCCTGCTCCGCCCACGCCGGCCCGGCAATGTCCAGGTGCAGCCACGGACGCCCCTCAGTGAACTCGCGAAGGAAGAGAGCTGCATTGATCGCTGCACCCCAGCGACCAGCGGTGTTTTTGAGGTCCGCATGCTCGCTGCGCAGTTGCTCGCGATACTCTTCCCACAAAGGCAGTGGCCACACGCGCTCACCCACATCCGCAGCCGCCTGGAGTAGGAAATCCCGTGCACGTTCGTCACTTGCAAAGACGCCGCTTCCTCCCCTGCCGAGCGCGATTGCACAGGCTCCTGTCAGCGTCGCAATGTCGATGAGGAGCTCCACTCCTTGCCGCACAGCGAAGGTTAACGCATCAGCGAGCAGTAAGCGCCCCTCGGCATCGGTACTGATCACCTCAACCGTCTTCCCGCTTAAAGTGCGGAGGATGTCGCCCGGCCGGAAGGCATTTCCATCCGGTAGATTCTCAGCGGCTGCCACAACCCCGTGAACTTCCAAGGGTAACTTCAGTGCCGGAAGCGCACGCAGGACGGCGAGCACAGCGGCCCCACCCGCCATGTCACCTTTCATCCGCTCCATGCCCTCGGCCGGCTTTAAACTGAGTCCTCCAGAATCGAAAGTCACCGCTTTGCCAACGAGGGCGAGGCGCCCTCGCACCTCCCCCTCCGGACGGTAAATCAAGTGGACAAGACGCGGTTCTCGACGGCTTCCCTGCCCAACGGCCAGAATCGCCCCAGCACCGAGTTCCTCCAAGAGCGCGCGGTCGTATATCGCGCATTCCAGTCCGACCTCTTGCGCAACCTCCCAAGCGATGCCGCTCAGCCGTTCCGGATCGAGTATGTTCCCTGGCTCGTTTGTGAGGTCTCGAGCAAACGTGACCGCGTCACCCACCAGCCGGCCATAGCGGATACCGGTGTCAATCTCGGCCCCAGCGATAACCGCAAGACGTTCGATGCGCGCGCCGCCCTCGAGGCTCCGATAGCGAGAAAACCGGTAACTCGCGAGGACGGTACCTTCGACAAGCACTTGCGCGACGGTTGCATCGTTCACACCTGGAACCTGAACCAGGGGCCAAACGAGACTTCGCCCGCCGGCCTCGGCAGCCAGTTTCACAGCGAGTGCCGCCGCTTTGCGGACATCAGTCAGCGTTCGCTGAGTCGACCCACCCAGACCGACGGCGATGAGCCGCTCTGCAGCCATCCCCTCGCACGGCGGGAGGACCGCTCCCTGTCCCACACGGCCAGTGACCCCAACAGCGCGTGCTGACCGCCCGATCCAGGCGCGGAGAGATGCTCCGAGAAACTCGAGCGATCCATCCACCTCGCCATCTGGAACGATGGGGATCACCACGCTGCCACCCAGCCGATCCAGTGGCTCGCTTGACGTGACGACCTCGATCCCCACGTCACCCTCCGATCAACGGCATCGGCCCTTTCGGCTTCTCGACTTCCGTGACGGATACATAATCTGGATACGCCAGCTCCCCGGCGCGGATCGGCACGTCGACAATGTTCTCCCGCGGCGGAATGGGACAAGTCCAGCGATCGTTGTAAGCACAGTAAGGGTTGTATGCCATGTTGAAATCGATCACGAGCTTCCCGTCTGGGGTCTCCTGTGGATCGAGATAGCGCCCGACCGAGTACGTTTCCGTTCCAGCTGTCGCATCACGAAACGGCAGGAAGTATCTCCCACGGCCCACTTCACGGTAGACCGTCAAGGCAACCGGCTGACCTTCGATCACGAGGTGTGCACGGCCAGCAACCATGAATTCCTTCGGCTCACCCGTTGTTGTCCCGAGCACAACTCGCTCCTGAATCACACCTTCACGATCAAGTTCGACAACGAACCGATACTCAGGTTTGACCGGATAGTAGCGGAGTCCCTGGAACCGCTCCCGCTGCTCCGGAAGCAACGGAGAATTGGGATTGTTTCGGAAAAACTCGTCGCGACGCTTCCGGTACTCCTCGATCCGACGAATGTACGCCTCTTCGCTGACCATCGTTCAATGCTCCTTACTCCTGCACGCCTTTGCGCCTACACCGCGGCAAGGATACCCAAGAAAACACCAAGCCGGCCTGATGAGGCCGGCTCGGTGGTTCGCGTGGGCGCCCCCGTGAGGGAGCCGGCTACCCGACCACCTCCACGGTGACGCCCGGAAGTTCGTGACTACTCATTCCGGGCATCACCCCCTTTCCCCTGCACGGTCTCTGCTCGAGAACCGCACATGCGCTGAGCCTAACACGCCTCGCACTCAACGTCAACAGCGCAGCATGGATAGCCCGCCTCGCAGACCGGGATTGACAGACACTCCACGCTAAGGTTTCAGATAGTAGACTGACTTGTGCGTGACTTTGGCGCACCCGCTGGTGCCCCTCACCTGGCAAGGCCTTCCAGCACCTTCTCCAGATCACAGCCCACATCGCCATCACTGCTCGACATTGGCCCCTCGAACCTCGTTAAGCCATAACAGGCTGAGCACCACCCTTGTCGCGCTCTCCCCAGAAGGTAGACTACAGAGCCTATAACGGGTCTTCTGCACGCGGAGTTCGTCCTCGCACACCAGCATCGAGGTGCTCTGAGGACTGCCATTGTCTTCCAGAACCCAGTCTCGGCCGGAAACGGGCAGTGTCTGAGCGCGCCGGCCCTCGACACGAGGTCGCCGATCCACCACTCTGGTAATGGTGATCGTCTGCCGCAATAGGTATCCTTGCGAGAACCGGAAGTCTCCGGTCGTTGAGTGGGGCTGTGCCCCGAAGCGTCGAAAGCGAGGTCGACTATGCCGAACCGCCTCGCCCACGAAAAGAGTCTCTACCTCCGCCAGCATGCAGATAACCCAGTCGACTGGTATCCGTGGGGAGAAGAAGCGTTTCGCGTCGCACGGGAGCAAGACAAGCCGATTCTCTTGAGCATCGGCTACTCGTCTTGCCACTGGTGCCATGTCATGGAACACGAGTGCTTCGAGAATCCCGAGATCGCTCAGTTGCAAAATGAACTCTTTGTCAATATCAAGGTCGATCGTGAGGAACGACCAGATCTGGACGAACTGTACATGAACGCACTGCAGGCGATGACCGGCTCCGGCGGTTGGCCATTGAATATCTTTCTGACCCCGGACGGCAAACCGTTCTATGGAGGCACGTACTTCCCACCAGAGGACCGGGGACAACTTCCGGCCTGGCCGCGGGTACTGGTAGCCGTCGCTCAGGCATATCGGCAGCGCCGGGAAGAAGTCGAGCGAGCTGCCGATGATCTGGTCGCGTACTTGCAACAGCAGACGAGGCCACCACTCTCACCGACGGCGCTTCGGGAGCAGTTCCTTGACGAGGCCGCGCGCAATCTCGTCCCACACTACGATCGCGAGCATGGTGGCTTCGGCACCGCCCCCAAATTCCCCTCGCCGATGCAGCTCGAATTCCTACTACGAACCTACCGCCGTGCCGGAGCACCGCGCGCATTGGAAATGGTTTTACAGACGTTAACCGCGATGGCTCGCGGAGGAATCCACGACCAAATTGGCGGCGGTTTCCACCGCTACGCTGTCGACGACGCTTGGCTAGTTCCCCATTTTGAAAAGATGCTCTACGACAACGCTCTCCTCGCCCGGATCTCCACGCTTGCCTACCTGGCTTCAGGCTCCGCTATTTGTCGGCAAGTCGCTGAAGAAACGTTCGTCTATCTTTTACGCGAAATGCACGGTTCGCACGGTGGATTCTTTTCTGCGCAGGACGCGGACACCGGGGAAGGAGAGGGTGCCTTCTACCTTTGGACACCAGAAGAGATCGAAGCAGTTGTCGGCCCTGAGGAGGCAACGCTCGTTTGCCGGTATTTCGGCGTCACGCCACAGGGGAATTTCGAAGGCCGATCGATCCTACACGTGCCGGACGATCCAGCGCTCGTCGCCAGGGAATTCGGCCTTTCCCCAGACGAGTTGGCCCACCGCATCGCCAGAGCCCGAGCCCTGCTCTACGACGCGCGCAGCCAGCGCCCCTGGCCTGCACGCGATGAGAAGGTGATCGTCTCCTGGAATGGACTGGCGATCCGCGCCTTCGCCGAAGCAGGGGCTGCGTTCGATCGACCCGACTTCTTGGCAACTGCCGAACACGCTGCACGATTTATCCAAGACAATCTCTGGGACGGACGTACACTGTTCCACGTTTGGGAGGACGGTGAGGCCCGGTTCTCCGGCTTTCTCGATGACTACGCAAACCTCGTCAACGGCCTGCTCTCGCTCTACGAGGCAACCTTCGACCCAAGATGGGTCGACTGGGCTCGCGTGCTCACCGACCTGATGCTCGAACGCTTCCTCGATCCGGAGGCAGGCGATTTCTTTGATACACCAGCTGATGGAGAGAAGCTCATCGTTCGGCCGAAGACCTTTGTTGACCAGAGCACACCGAGCGGTAATGGAAGTGCAACGGAAGCACTTTTACGGCTTGGCACATTACTGGGTGAACGGCGGTACATCGACCGGGCAGTAGCAATTCTCGAGCGCTATGCCCCAATCGCCGTCGAGCATCCGATTGCCTGTGGCCAACTGTTGCTCGCCATGGACTTTGCACTGGGCAATCCGCACGAGATTGCCATCATTGGCGATCCAACACTACCAGAGACACGCGCCCTGTTGCGTGTTGTCTACGGAAATTACATCCCGAACCGGGTCCTCGCGCTGCGCCACCCCGAGGATGAAGAGGCAGCTCGGGGTATCCCACTCCTTGCCGACCGGACCTTCGTCGACCAGCGTCCCACTGCGTATGTCTGCCGGCAATCTGTCTGCCAGCGGCCCGTAACCACACCACGCGAACTGGCTGATCAACTGGGGGTGCGCATACCGGACGAGTGACTGAGCGGCTGCAGTGGGAGCTCCACAAGGACGACCGGCCCTGCCGGGCCGCCAAATCGATAGGATAGACAGGCACAGGCGTAGGCGTAGGCCTCTCGCTGGGTAAGGGCGAACTCCGTTCGAAGCACCTCCATCGCTTGCTGCAGCGCGTGCTGCTGTGCAGTGCTGAAGGTCGGTCCAACGCCCACGAGGAGCAAGGTATGCCCTGTGCGAATCCGCGGGGCACGGCAACGGACCTCAGGGTCGACAGTCGTGCGCACAATGACTCGCGCCGCAGCCTCGATGCCAACATGTGCTGGCTCGCCGGCGCCAATGGCCGCATGGACATCCCCAATGTAGAGGTACGCCTCTGGTCGCTGCACCGGAAGCCAGATTGTGCTCCCAGGGCCGAGTTCCACAAGGTCAAGATTTCCACCCCACGGCCACACTGGCCGGAACGTTGAACTCACTCCCCGCGCCGGGGCTAATCCGATACACCCGATGCTCGGCTGCACCGGTATCCGCAGGCGCTCTGAGATCGTCAACGTCCCGTCGAGGAGGGTAACCGCTTCACACCGAGACTCTTCTAGGAGATGACCCAATGGTCCAAATCCCCGTAGGGAGACGAGCCAGGCACGCTCAATGATGATGTCCAGAATATCGATCCGGAGCACCTGGCCCGGTCGCGCACCAATGATTGCGAGCGGTCCCGTCACCTTGTTGAACCGCTCGAGGGATAGAGCCTCCAGCGGCATACCGCGAGCGAGAAGTTCGTATGGTTCATCACTTGTCTGAAACTCCACGATCGCTCCCGACGAAACACGCGCTGCGGGAGGAGCATGGGCCTCCAGGGCGGTACGTCGGTGCTGGCACGGAATGATGACGCGGTCAACCGTCATGCTGATCCCCTTTCTATGGATCCGGTTTTCCCAACCAGAGGCTACACTTGACAGCGCGAACGAGGGCGGGAGGCCGAGCTGAATCATGACGCGACAGACATTCGTTATCGGAACCGCTGGACACGTTGACCACGGGAAATCGACACTGGTCAAGGCGCTGACCGGGATCGATCCGGATCGTCTCCGCGAAGAAAAAGAGCGAGAGATGACCATCGACCTCGGCTTCGCCTGGATGACGCTTCCGAGCGGTCGGCGGTTGAGCATCGTTGACGTGCCGGGTCACGAGCGGTTTATCAAGAACATGCTTGCCGGGGTGGGCGGCTTTGACGCCGCGTTATTGGTCGTGGCAGCCGACGAGGGGCCAATGCCACAGACTCGGGAACACTTGGCAATTATTGACCTCTTGGAGATCCGGCACGGTGTCGTCGCGCTCACGAAGCGAGATCTCGTCGATGAAGACTGGCTCGAGCTCGTCCAAGCTGAGGTCGAGGAACTCCTGCGGGGGACAACGCTGGAAGGAGCACGGATCATCCCCGTTGCAGCAACGAGTGGCCAGGGACTCACAGAGCTTATCGACGCAATCGATCGCGTACTCGACCACGTGCCCCCACATCCCGGTCGTGGACGACCTCGCCTCGCGATTGATCGCGTCTTCACCATGTCCGGGTTCGGGACAGTCGTCACTGGCACTCTGCGGGACGGTGAACTCGAAGTAGGACAGGAGGTTGAAATTCTCCCTCGTGGCCTTCGTGCCAGGGTGCGTGGGCTACAAAGCCATCGAACGCGGGTTGAGCGGGCATTGCCAGGCTCGCGGACAGCCGTCAATCTGAGCGGCGTTGAGGTCGATGAAATTGAGCGCGGTGACGTGCTCACCGTTCCCGGATGGCTGAAGCCGACGACGTTGCTTGACGCGCGGCTTCGCATGGTACCGGACGCTCCCGCTCCACTGGAGCAGAACGACGAGGTCGACTTCTTTGTGGGAACGAGCGAGACGCTCGCCCGCGTGACATTGCTCGATAACGAACGTCTCGAACCTGGGCAGAGTGGCTGGGTGCAGTTACGTCTTCAGGAACCGATCGTCGCAGCCCGCGGTGACCGGTTCATTATTCGACGTCCCTCCCCCAGTTCGACGCTCGGCGGTGGAGTCATTGTGGACACGGCACCCCGTCGACACCGTCGTTTCCGTGCAGAGGTCATCCGGGCACTGGAGGCACTCGCCTCAGGTGATCCAGAAACGATTCTCCTCCAGGTGCTTGCAGGCGACCAAGTTCTCGAGTGGCGCGAAGTTTTGCAGCGTGCAGGTCTTGACGAATCGACAGCCGCAGAGGCGATCCAACGAGTCATTGCGGCAGGGCACGTGCTTGTTCTTGACGGCGGTGACGGTCCACTGAGCCCGACAACACCCCTGGTCCGGCGCGAGGCAGCAGAGCGACTCTGTGCCCGACTCCTGGAATTGGTCCAGGATTACCATTCACGCTTCCCCCTGCGGCGCGGCCTACCCCGCGAAATGGCGCGCAGTCGCCTCGGCCTTACCCAACGTGCGTTTGATTACGTTGTTCTCCGCCTAGCCAACGCTGGCCAACTCGTAGAAGAGGACGAGATCTTGCGACTTCCGGAGCACTGCATCCGGCTTGATGCAGAGCAGGAGAGCCGTGCCCGCGCCTATGAGGCAGCCCTCCGACGCGCACCATTCACTCCACCAGCACCAGCGGACTATGGACTGGAAAGTGAGCTTGTGCAGGCGCTCGCTGACCTGGGCCGGGTTGTTCGTATCACCGACGACGTCGTTTTTGCACCGGAAGCCTGGGAAGCCATCCAACAGCGCGTTCTCGCACTCATTGATGCGCATGGGAGCGTTACTTTGGCCCAGGTCCGTGACGAACTCGGTACCAGTCGCAAATACGCCCAAGCGCTTCTCGAGTACCTTGATCAGCGTCACGTCACGCGGCGGGTTGGCGATGCACGAGTCCGTTACGCCTGAAAAGGTGCTGAACCCGATTTTTCTTGCGCCCCACTTCGATGACGTCGCACTCTCTTGCGGCGGAACAGTCTGCCTGTTCGCTGAACTTGGTCTCCAACCGCTCGTGGTCACGCTCTTCGGTGGAGAACCACGTGAGCCGCTCAGTGCCTTTGCACGACAACAGCATCGTTGGCGAGGACTGGACGATGCTGCTGTCGTCCAGCTGCGCCGCAAAGAGGAACTCGCCGCCGCAGAGGTGCTCGGTGCCCGAGCTCTCTGGTTTGATATTCCTGACGCAATCTACCGCGACGCACGCTACACTTCCGACTCCGAACTCTTCGGCACTATCCATCCGGACGATCTTTCCCTGGTCGAGACACTCCGTGCAATGGTCGAAGACGTGATCGAACAACAGGGCGGACAGGTGACACTCTTTGTGCCCCTAGCCATTGGTGGTCACGTCGACCACCAAATCGCTCGCATGGTCGGGTCGGCAGTGGTCGCTCGCGGCTACCCTGTCTGGGCTTATGAAGATCTGCCGTATGCGGCTAGCCCGATCGGTCAAGAGCACTGCTCTGAGCTCACTCAGCAATACGTGGCAGCTCCTCCGTGGCTCGTTTTTCTCAGTGAAGAGTTGTTTCGCCGTCGACTCGAGGCTATCTCGTGCTACGAGAGTCAGGTCGCTTTCATCTTCCGCGACCTGGGCGATGTCGAAGAAGCTCTCCGAACCCACGCGCTTACTGTTGGTCAGGGCCGCCTCGCTGAACGCTTTTGGGAACTCCACGCGTCAGTGAACGCAGTGTCCTATCTCGAATCAGATGCCGTAGAGAACGAAGGCATGGAATAGGAGCGGAAGACAAGCCAAAAGGTCACTGCCGCCACTAGAGTAAGCGCGGTTCCCCAGCTGAACAGGGATGGATAGCCCCAGACACTCGCGACCTGCCCACCAGCCCACCCAGCTGCAGCTAGCGAGACGTTCCAGCTCAGGAACGTAAGACTATTGACTGTCGCTCGAAGCGACGCGGGCACGATGCGCATCGAGTAGTCTGTGTGCAGAGGATCGGAGCAGTAGACGCAGAACGTCCGCAGAGCATAGGCTGCTGCGGCAAGCCACCAGGTCGGTGCCAGACCAGCGGCGAGGAGCCACGGCGCGGACGACGCTCGCCCGATAACGATCCCCAGGACAAGACCAAAGCGCGTAGCGAGCAGCGGCGCGGCGAGTACGCCAGCCGCCGTCGCTACGATGCCCACTGTCCGCACCACCGCCACTTCACGGCTTCCCACGCCGTATTCGGAGACAAAAAAGACGTTCAAGAACGGAAGAACAAGACCACCCCCTGCCGCAAGCAGCACCCCAGTGAAAATGAGTCGGCGAACAGCTGAATGGTCGAGACACTCTCGCACACGAATCCGTGGCCGCTCACCCACACCCGCCGAGAGTTTCAGGCGAGGCACGAACCAAAACGCGGTAATCGCTGGCAGACAACCGGTCAGGAGCGTCAGGCGATAGCGTCACGCAGCATCTTCCTGCCAACGGACGAGCACATCCGGGAGGAATCCCGCATACGCGTTACCGATAACACTCGTGAGAATGCCAAGCGCAGCTGCCGCGCTATACAGGTGTTTCCGTTCCTGCGCGCTGGAAACCGCGGTAAGCAGCGGTGCTTGGGCGATGAGGAGCAAGGACACCCCAACGGCCGCCAACGCACCGTCGATGAGAAGGAGACTTGCCTGAGTCAGGAGACACTCAACTGCCACACCAAGTGCTGTCATCGTCAGGCCGAGCAAAAGGACGAGACGAGGCCCGTACCGGTCCTAGATGATCCCCGCTGGTAGGCTCGCCAGGGCACCGGAGAGTGTTCCCACCGCCGTCAAGACCCCGATGAACCGTTCGTCAAACCCGATGGCCAGTAGATAGATCGGGAAGAGCGTCGTGAACACACCATAGGCAACACCGAGGGCACCGAAGACCACGAGCGCACTTCGCGCTGCAGGCGTGAATTGTCGGATATTCTGCCAGTATTCGCCTGCAAGCGTTGCCAGCCGCATTGAGTGATCCTACTCACGAAAGGCGTGCGGAGGCCGCGAGCGCCCCCACCGCGCCCGTCTGTATCCACTGCCGGTAGTGCAAGCCGATGTTACCTATCTCAACTTCCCAACCCCGGGGATTGGACGGCGTGTACGTCAGGCAGCGCCGTTCAAAACACTGGATCAGCACATCTTGCTCTACCCCGTTCACCCGGACACGAACCCAGTACGGTTCAGTCACCGGAAATCCCACCAGTGCGACCCAGGGTGAGAAGAGCGATTCTTCCCGCAGGTGGTTACCCGCCCAGACCGGCCCCCGTTGCTCAAACCATGCGGCAAACACCGAGGCGACTCCATGGCCTGTCTCCGGAAATGGCTCACCGTATCGTACAGCGTAGCGAGCGAGTTCCGGTTCAGCCCACACGGTCCCATCAGCGTCTAAGCGAGCTGTCACCACCTCGCCTGGGCGGCCTGCCGCAGCCTGCATCATCGAGCCCAGCAAGGCATACGTAATGCCGTTTCCTGGATCACCTGCTACCGCGATCCGTGCCGGGTTGCGGCGCCGTAGGGTCCTGTCCCCAACCTGTTGCCAGCCACTCATGAGCTCCCATGCGAGCCGTCCACCAGTCACGCGCCAACGCCCGTCAACCACTTGGTCTGGATGCGTCAGCTCCATCCGCCCCTTCTCGAAGTACTGCACGAGCCGACGGCCACCGGGGGCCTCAACGTACGGCTCCCATTCCACCGGGCCAAGTGGCGGCCCCCAGAGCCACGTCCGCTGCACGAGATCCTGGGCAATTGGATCGTCGGTCCGCCGCCACCACCATTGAAACAGCCGCGCAGCATCATCTGGCCCATCGAGTGGATCCACCACTGTCCAGCCAAAGTCAAGCAGCTTCGCTGCGTCGTCGTACCACGACTCGAATGTGGAACCAGTGAGCACAACGATCAGCGTGTGGCCCGCCCGCTCAGCGACCTCGATGAGGCACAGTCCGGCCTCATCCGTCCATCCAGTCTTGCCCCCGACGATACCGGGATACCGTTCCGGGAGCCTGTTCGTGTGACGCCACGTGAACCCCTCAGCACGGTACTCACGTGCACCAAAAATCTCCACAAAACGAGCATCTGCGAGCGCAACGCGCGTGAGATGAGCCAAATCGAGTGCACTGCTCACATGCCCTGGTTCATCCAATCCGTGCGGGTTCACAAAGTGGGTATTGTGGAGGCCGAGTTCGGCCGCCTTCGCATTCATCCAGCTCACGAATCGCTGGCGAGCTAACGGATCTTCGGCCTTTGGACTCCCACCGACTGCCCTTGCAATTGCCATCGCTGCATCGTTCCCACTGCGGAGCAGCAACCCGTACAACAGGGTGCGAAGTGTCACGGTTTGTCCCGCAACCAGTCCAGCAGAGGACTCACCAATCAAGTCTTCTGGCACAATCGTCACCTGCAGCTCGAGTGAGCCGTGCTCCAGGGCCACGAGAGCCGTCATCACTTTCGTTAAGCTGGCGATCGCAACCGGCTGGTGCGCCGCGTGCTCTGCGACAACTGTTCCGTCGACTGCCTCCATGATTACCCA
>DAOTWO010000191.1:0-1997 GCA_034435855.1 Thermomicrobium sp.
GCGTTGGACATTGTGGCCCAGCGCACGGGGCAACACCCGCTTGAGGTTTTCCAGCGGGCGATTCACAACGCGTCCCCGCTGCTTGAGGTGAAGCCGCGACGCGTCGGGGGCGCCACGTACCAGGTGCCAGTGCAAGTTGAACCGCATCGCCGGGTCTCGCTCGCCATGCGCTGGCTTATCCAGTCGGCGCGAAACCGCAGTGGCTACAACTTCATCGAAAAGTTGGCGGCGGAGATCATTGACGCTGCCAACAATACGGGGGCTACGATCAAGAAACGGGACGACACACACCGGATGGCGGAAGCGAACCGTGCCTTCGCGCATTACCGCTGGTGAAAAAGAGCAATCACCGAGACAGGGGTCAGGACGGATGAGTACGGTACAGCCACAGATGACTGAAGCCAGGCGTGTGCTCTTACAACGCACACGGAACATCGGCATCATCGCGCATATCGACGCTGGGAAGACGACAACGACGGAACGCATCCTGTTCTACACCGGGAAGGTCCATCGTCCTGGCGAGGTACACGAGGGAACGGCGACGATGGACTGGATGGTCCAGGAGCGGGAGCGGGGTATCACGATCACGGCCGCCGCGACGACCTGCTTTTGGCGTGACCATCGCATTAACATCATTGACACGCCTGGTCACGTGGACTTCACGGTCGAGGTAGAGCGCTCGCTCCGAGTGCTCGATGGGGGGGTCGTCGTCTTTGACGGTGTCCACGGCGTGGAGCCCCAGTCGGAGACAGTCTGGCGGCAGGCCGACAAGTACCATGTGCCCCGCATCTGCTTTATCAACAAGCTGGATCGGGTCGGCGCAAACTATGTGCGCGCCATCGACATGATTCGTGATCGGCTGCGGGCGAACCCCGCTGCCATCCAGTGGCCAATCGGCCTGGAGTCGGAATTCCGCGGCATCATCGATCTCATCGAGTTCCGCGCCAAGATCTACCATGACGACCTCGGTCAACACATTGAGGACACCGAGGTGCCGGCAGAGTACGTCGAGGTTGCGCGCGAGTGGCGACACAAGTTGATCGAGCAGATCGTCGAAACAGACGAGGAACTTATGCTGCGCTACCTCGAAGGAGAGGAGCCGACTCCAGAGGAGCTCCGGCGTGCGCTGCGTGCAGCGACGATCCGCGGGCAGCTTGTCCCAGTGCTCTGCGGATCGGCACTGAAGAACAAGGGAGTTCAGCCGCTCCTGGATGCAATTGTCGATTACCTGCCTTCGCCGCTCGATATCCCAGCCGTGAAGGGAACGCACCCAGTAACAGGGGAAGAAATCACGCGCGAGGCAGACGATGAAGCACCGTTTGCTGCGCTGGCCTTCAAGATTCAGGCCGATCCGCACGTTGGGCGCTTGACCTACGTCCGGGTGTACTCCGGGCGGCTCCACAGCAGTTCATATGTTTATAACTCGACCAAGGGGGAGCGAGAACGGATTTCGCGCCTCCTTCGAATGCACGCCAACCACCGTGAGGAGGTCGAGTGGATCGGCGCCGGTGACATTTGTGCCGTCATCGGGCTGAAGAAGACATTCACTGGTGATACTCTTTGCGATCCTGAGCATCCTATCCTCCTGGAGCCGATCCAGTTCCCGGAGCCAGTCATCTCTGTTGCGGTCGAACCCAAGACGCGGGCGGACCAAGATAAGCTGTCACTGGCGTTGCAGCGGCTTGCTGAGGAGGACCCAACGTTCCAAGTACGGATCGATCCGGAGAGCGGACAGACGATCATTTCCGGAATGGGTGAGCTGCATCTTGAGGTTATCGTTGACCGCATGCAGCGAGAGTTCAAGGTCGCCGCGAATATCGGTCGGCCACAGGTTGCATACAAAGAGACGATCACGCGGCCGGTGCGGGTGGAGGGGCGATTCGTTCGGCAGACCGGTGGTCGCGGCCAGTACGGACACGTCTGGCTGGAGCTCGAGCCGCTTCCGCGTGGAAGTGGCTTCGTCTTTGAGGATCGAATTGTCGGCGGAGTGATTCCGA
>DAOTWO010000192.1:0-4161 GCA_034435855.1 Thermomicrobium sp.
TCATCGGCCTCGCAAACGGCTTGGGCTCTGGAACGATGATGACGCTCGGTGCAGACCTCGCCCCACCAGGACGCACCGGTGAGTTCCTCGGCCTGTGGCGTCTCATCGGAGACGGTGGGCAGGCACTCGCACCGCTAGCCGTCGGTATTGCGGCCGATGCACTCGGCATCGCCTTGACAGCCGGCCTCTGTTCTGGTCTCGGACTGCTCGCAGCCGGTATGCTCCTCGTCTTCGTCCCGGAGACACGTCACGCCCAACAGCCCGCCCATGTCTCGGCCGGCTCCCCCTCGCAACACCACTGACACGAGACAAGCCTTGGCAGACGAGTGTCTTTGATATGAAGGAAAGCAGGGATAATTGCTTCTCGTCGAAAGCGAAAGCCCGGGCCGGAGCCCGGGCTCGTCCTGAGGGACGCCTCGAACGCGATCAGTTGACTGGGGTCGCCAACGCCTTCGGCTGCTGCACGGGAATCCGCTTGACGCGCGCCTCACTCGTCTTGGGCAAGGTTAGCGTCAAAATCCCGTGCTCGATTTGCGCCTGGGCGGCGTCAGCGTCCACCGGTGCCGGCAAGGTCAGCGTCTCGCTGAACTCACCATACCCAATCTCGCGCCGGTACCAGGTCGCGTGCTTTGCGGTCTCCTCGTCAAGCACATAACCGCAACGACCGCGGATGGTCAGGGTATTCTGCTCAATGTTGACTTCGAGATCCTCTGGCTTCGCACCCGGCACCGCCGCCTTGACAACGAGCGCTTCGCCGGTGTCGAAAACATCGATCGCCGGCCGAGCCGTGAGCGCTCGCGCTAGGAACGGTCGAGCCGTGCGGCCGAAGGCCTCGCTCATCAAGCGATCCATCTCACTCCAGAGCCGCTCGAACTCCGCGATCGGACTCCAGCGCTCCACCATGGCTCGCCTCCTTTCGCGTCGAGGCTCCACGTGCTCATCGATGCTTCTATGGAATGTATATAGTAGGATGCACAATCCGTGTCAAGCGTATGTCCTCATCCATGTCATAGTTAGCGAGGCAATTGGTCCCCACGCGCTCCTCGGCTGCCGCACCAGAGAAGCGCCGCTTTAGCCGATCGGGAAACCGGATACCGTTTGGCGAGGAAGTGGGTCTCCAATTGCGACCCCATGACGATCTCCCGTTCGCCAGCACCGCCGGACGAGCGACTTCAACTAGTCTTACCTTCTTCCGTCTACCGTCGCTTGCCTGAAAGCGACTGGCAGTCGATCCCCCTGACACACGCTCGGTGTACACTCCTGTCAGCGGCGGCACGGGCCATCCCCGAGGTGGGAAACACGTGGTCACGGCTGGTCTTTCACTCCGTTCGCACGAACGACAGGCGAACTTCCGCAACTTCGACTGGGCGCTGCTCGTCACGGCACTTGTGCTCTCCGGCTTTGGGCTCGTAGCGATCTGGAGTGCCGACGGTGCTGGGCCCTTGCGCCTCGGTGGACCAGTCTTTCGCCAAGCTGTCGCGATTGTCCTCGGGCTGACGCTGATGGCCGTGCTCAGTTGGGTCGACCCACGGTACGTGAAGGCACTTGCCTGGGCAATCTACGCCGTCGCACTTGTCGGGCTCGTCGCTGTCGATCTTATTGGCGTGACAATCGGTGGTGCGCGCCGCTGGATCGACCTCGGCCCACTCACGCTCCAGCCGTCGGAGCCAGCCAAGGTAGCCGTCCTGATCGCACTCGCCGCGTTCGTTGCCGACCGCGGTGTCGAGATGCGTCACTTTCGCAATTTCCTCTTGGCTGGCCTCATTGTCGCCGTCCCGATGGCCCTGGTATACCAACAACCCGATCTTGGGACGGCTGGTTGCTTTGCTGCCATCTGGTTGGTGGTGATGCTGGTGAGTCCGGTCCGGCGTCTCCACTTGCTTGGTGTGGTGGCCGCGAGCCCCTTTGCCGCGCTCTTCGCCTGGCACTTTGTGCTCCATGACTATATGCGCGAGCGACTCCTTATCTCGTACCAGCCGGAGCGGGACTACTTCGGTGAAGGGTTCAACATCATCCAGGCCCAAATCGCCATTGGGACGGGGGGTCTCTTGGGCAATGGACTCGCCGGGAGCCTGCAGAGCCAACTCGGCCTTTTGCGCGTGCGGCATACCGACTTCATCTTTGCACACGCTATGGGCATGGTCGGCTTCGTCGGCGGCGTTGCACTCGTGGCGGCCTATCTCCTCTTGCTGTGGCGGACCAGTCGCGCAGCACTCCTTGTCGACGATCTGTTCAGCCGCGCACTCGCAACGGGGGTGACGGGACTCTTTTTCTTCCAGGCATTTGTCAACATGGGGATGAACGTCGGCTTGCTCCCCGTGACTGGCGTTCCGCTGCCTTTCATCAGTCTCGGCGGCAGCGCTATCTGGACGCAATTCGCCGCACTCGGCCTTATTCAGGCACTCCTCACACATCGACGACGTACGGCGTTCGGCAGACAGTGACTGGGAATTCCTCGCTGGGAGCTGGCTAGGAGGATTCAGGAAACAAGACACCGCCCGATGCCGAGAGCGGGAGCAATACGCCGAATCCAAGTCAGCTGCCCGGACATGGTGCAAGAACCTGCAAAGGGGCCGACTGTCGATCAGCCCGCTGGGGTCACAGAAGGTTCGACGAGACACCGCCCCGAAACCGGCCTGACGAGCTCGCAATTGCCCGAGGGACTATAGTTGACAGAATAGCGCAAGAACTGGAGCTCGTGCATGATGGCACACACCACTCCGCAAGCAATGCTCGAGCAAGCCGCACCACAGCCACGCGAGGCACCGTTGGGGTTGTACATCCATATTCCCTTCTGCCGCCGTATCTGTCCCTATTGTGATTTCAACGTCTATGCGCGGCAGGAGCACCTCGTCCCTGCGTACCTTGCTGCCCTGCAGCGCGAACTCACTCTCTGGGCTGAACAGGTGGACAGACGCGCGCTCCAAACCATTTATCTTGGTGGCGGCACTCCGTCGCTGCTCGAACCGGCTCAGGTCGCCGAACTCCTCGAGACTATCTCCCAGAAGTTTATGGTCCTCGATAGGGCGGAGGTGACGCTGGAGGCGAATCCGGAGACGCTCAACGTGGCGAAGCTTGCCGGATACCGCACTGCCGGGGTGAATCGTCTGAGCATCGGCGTACAAACTTTGGCCAGGCACGGACTCAAGGTACTCGGACGTGCCCATCGCCCCGAGACACCAGTGGAGGCCTTCCGTGCTGCGCGAGCCGCCGGATTCGAGAACATCAATCTCGACCTCATCTACGGCTGGCCAGGACAGTTGCGCGAAGACTGGATGCGTGACCTCCAAACCGTCCTCTCTTGGGAACCCGAACATCTTTCGCTCTATGCACTGACCATTGAGCCGGGTACCCCTTACGAACGCGGCGTCCGCCGCGGCGTGCTCCGTCCACTCGACGATGACACGATGGCCGAGTTTGCCGAGCTCGCAGCGGAACTGCTTGCGGCTCACGGATATGAGCACTACGAGATCTCGAACTGGGCAAGGTCAGGCAACCGGCGCTCGCGCCACAATCAGATCTATTGGCGCAATGGGTACTATGTCGGCGCTGGCGCAGGCGCCCATGGCTATCTTGACGGACGGCGAACGGTCAATGAGCGGCTTCCCGCTCGGTACATTGAACGTTTGGGGCGCGGTGAACTCCCGGTCGTACAGACAGAGCTCATTGACCAGCGGACAGAAGTCGTCGAGACAATGATTCTTGGGCTTCGCCTGGTGGTGGACGGTGTCTCGGCGACTGCATTTCGAGCCCGGCACGGTATCGACCTTGTGGAGCTCTATGGCCCGGTCCTCGCGGAACTCGCGGCACTCGATCTGATTGAGTGGGATGGAGAGCGTCTTCGCTTGACACCGCACGGTGTGTGGGTCACAAATGAGGTTGCTGTCCGCTTCTTGGATCCGCGTGGTAGACTGGGATAATTAACACCGACCGCGCAAGCGGGGATGGGCGGCGTGGAGCGAGTGATCGCGGTCGCGAACCAAAAGGGTGGTGTTGGTAAGACTACGACCGCTGTGCAGCTCGCAGCATTTTTTGCCCACCGTGGTTTTCGCACGTTGCTGGTTGACCTCGATCCACAGGCGAACGCGACGAGCAGTCTCGGCATCGATCGCGGGCAGCTCGAGACGACCGTGTATGAGGCATTACTGGAGCCGGAAGGTG
>DAOTWO010000193.1:0-2008 GCA_034435855.1 Thermomicrobium sp.
GTGTCAGGGTCAGAACCCCAGACCTGCCGCGCGAGCACGTGCCAACGTGCTCTCGGCCATCCGCAAGCTCGCCGCATCGATCATCGTCGTCCCAATTGCCGTCGCGCCACGGCGCTGCTGCTCCGCTTCGTGATAGGCACGCAGCACTTCCTTTGCCCACGCGATTTCCTCTTCTGTCGGTGTGAACACCTCGTTGACGACCGAGATCTGCGCTGGATGGATGCACCACTTGCCGTCATACCCGAGCGCCCTCGCCTGCAGCGCAGCACGGCGCAATCCGTCAAGATCCCGATAATCGGCGTAGGGACCATCGATCGCCCGGAGTCCATAAGCCCGCGCGGCGACGAGCAATTGGTGCATCGGATAGTGGAGCCGGGAACCACCGTACACTTCGTCCCAGCGATCGGTCATCCCGATCGCAGTCATCGGCATTCCGACCGAGGCTGCGTAGTCGCCCGGACCGAAAACGAGACTGCGCAGCCGATCGCTCGCTGCGGCAATCGCTGCCGCATGCAGAATCCCACTCGCCGTTTCAAGCTGAACTTCTAACTCAATGCGATGCCCAATACCACCCGCAGTTCCCAGCTGGTTTAACAGCAGGCAAACCGCATGGACCTCGTCGGGGTGGTCAACCTTGGGCAGAATGATGATGTTGAGGCGATTGCCAGCCGATTCGACAAGTTCGACCAGATCACGATAGCAGTGTGGTGAGTCCAGTGGGTTAATCCGCACAGCTCGTGGACGTCCGCGCCAATCCAGTTCCTGCAAGGCCCGCGCGACATGACGACGCGCCTCCGCCTTTGCAGTCTCCGCGACCGAATCTTCAAGATCGAGAAAAACGAGATCCGCTTCAGAACGCAACGCTTTCTCGAAGAGTTCTGGCCGTGAACCGGGAACGGAAAGGACGCTTCGCTCCAGATGCAGCACCGTCAACTCCTTTCTCCTTGTCCTTCTCCGGCCGCAGGATAGAGCAGAAGCGGTTTCACTGTCATCTCTTCCCCGTTCTCCGTTACTATCGCTCCACCATTGACTCAGCAGCCGAATCCCTACGTCGCCAACCACGGGAGATTATCTAGCCAAGCCCAGGAAGCTCGTGTCCCCCGCCCTCGGAAGTGGGAATCTCAGCAAGACCGTTGCGTCTTTCCATACTTGTCGAGTCAGACCCCCCAACATGCGGTACACTGGCCTCGGGGAGAGGGATGACACAGGATCGGTCTCGCCTGGCACGAGAGTTTGCCGAGCGAGTTCGCGAAGCAACAGGTCAGGAACTCGATTTCTCGCTGGACTCGCTTGCCGTTCTTGATGACCTCCTCGACGAGTGGTTGCATCTCGCCGAGGTCTATGGCGGCGAGCGTCCACAGGACCTCACAGAGCTCGCGCAGCCGCTTGCCGCCTACGTCGGCGAGACTATTCGGTTGGCCTTTGGAGGCAGGTGGATCGAGCGGCCAAGTGGACCAGTTCTCCGGCTCGCGGAAGCAGTCGACCTGGAACTGCTGCCCCTTGTTCGGGCTATTCTCGCGCGACAGCACCCTCCCGCCTTTGCCCGTCTGGCTGCCGCATTGGAGCGAGAGCTCGAAGAACGCACATGGCAATAGAACCGCACACGCGCTTCATCGGCATCGACTTTAGTGCTGCCCGAGACGCTGCCGATCGAACTTGGGTCACTGTCGCTTCCGGAGATCACGACCAACTCGCGGTGGCAGAATGCCGACCAGTGCGGATGTTACTCGAATATCCATCCCAGCCGGTTCCGACAGCACTTGTTTCCTTCATCGCACGCAGCGGACCAAGCGTCATTGGCTGTGATGCCTGCTTCAGTTTGCCGCTTCCGCTCGTGGATACAACCTGGGAGGACTGGTTGTGCACGTATCCCCGTCGTTTTCCCGATCCTGATGCCCTCCGACGCGCCGGGCGAGACAGCTCTGGCCGCGAGCGCAAGCGACTCACGGATCGCCTGGTACACGCCCCCTTTGCACCGACCAACCTGCGCCTTTTTCGTCAGACTGAT
>DAOTWO010000194.1:0-5941 GCA_034435855.1 Thermomicrobium sp.
TCGCGCGGATTGGCGGTGGCATTTACACCAAGGCAGCCGATGTCGGAGCCGACCTGGTTGGGAAAGTTGAGGCCGGGATCCCAGAAGATGATCCCCGTAATCCGGCCGTCATCGCGGACAACGTTGGTGACAATGTTGGCGACTGCGCCGGAATGGCCGCCGACCTGTTCGAGACCTATGCGGTGACTGCTATCGCTGCCATGCTTCTTGGCCATCTGGTCTTTGGAACCGAAGTCGCCATCGTCTACCCACTGGCGCTCGGTGCTGTCTCAATCCTAACGTCCATTATCGGAACGTTCTTTGTACGTCTGGACGCAAGCCGCTCGATCATGCGTGCCCTCTACAAGGGTGTTATCGCTGCCATGTTGCTCGCGGCCATCCTGTTCTTCCCGGTCACCGCCTGGCTCATGGGCAACAATCCAGTTATCACTGACGGACCTGTCTCACTTTTCGGAGTGACGTTCACGCTTTCTGCGACCGCAAAGTTGTGGCTCAGCGCACTCGTCGGACTCGTTGTGACCATCGGTATGGTCGTTTTCACTGAATACTTCACCTCAGAGAAGTACAGTCCGGTGAAGCGCATCGCCGCAGCCTCCGAGACCGGGCATGCGACCAACATTATTAGCGGCTTGGCGGTCTCGATGCAGGCAACCTTCCCGCCAATCGTCCTGATCGCTCTCGCGATTTACGTCGCCTACAACCTCACCACAAGTCCAGGGTCAGCTTACAGCGGCCTCTACGGTCTCGCAGTTGCCGCAATGGCGATGCTCTCGATGACCGGCATGATTGTCGCGGTCGACTCGTTTGGCCCGATCACCGACAACGCTGGCGGTATCGCCGAGATGGCGGAACTCCCTGATGAGGTCCGGTCCGTCACCGATCCGCTGGATGCGGTCGGCAATACCACCAAAGCGGTGACGAAGGCTTATGCGATCGGTTCTGCTGGGTTGGCTGCACTCGTTCTCTTTGCATCCTACTACCTTGAACTCTCTCAGCAACTCATTTTCGAACTGTCGAATCCTCGTGTCGTCATTGGCATTTTCATCGGCGCCGCCCTCCCGTACTTCTTTGCGAGCTTCCTCATGGAAGCCGTCGGGAAGGCGGGCGGGGCCGTCGTTCAGGAGGTCCGTCGCCAGTTCCGCGAGATTCCAGGGCTGCTCGAGGGACGCGCCCGACCAGAATATGGGCGGGCTGTGGACATCGTGACGCGCGAAGCGCTTCGGCAGATGCTCGCCCCCGTCCTCATCGCGGTACTGACCCCGATCGTCATCGCTGCGATGCTCGGCAAGGAGGCTCTTGGTGGGCTCCTGATCGGCTCTATTGTGACAGGCCTCTTCGTAGCCATTTCTATGACGACGGGTGGCGCCGCTTGGGATAACGCGAAGAAGTTCATTGAATCGGGTGCGCACGGCGGCAAAGGGAGCTTTGCTCACCAAGCGGCCGTTACCGGGGACACGGTCGGTGATCCGTACAAGGACACCGCTGGGCCCGCGATTAACCCTATGATCAAGGTGGTCAACATCGTTGCGCTGCTCATTGTCAAGGCGTTTGGCTGGGGCTGACGAACCAAGATTCCGACATTGGGCCGCTTCCGGAAATGATTCCGGAAGCGGCCGCGCTTTCTCTTTCACCAGCGTTCTGTAACCAACGGATGCGCAGCAATGGCCTGTTCGAGCTCACTGCGAAACGGCAGGGACGGCTGCGCGCCCGGCCGCTGTACGGTGAGTGCCCCTGCCCAGACCGCACGCACGAGGGTTCCCTCCCAGGATTCGCCCTCAAGGAGAGAAACCGCGAGCGCCGCAGTGAAGGCATCACCAGCAGCCGTCGTATCGACCACAGGTACGTGAGGCGCCCGACACCGGAGACGCTCGTGCTCGGTCACGAGGAGAGCCCCCTCACCACCCAAGGTCACAGCCACGAGAGGCACACGTTCTACGAGTCGAGTAGCCACTGGTTCGATTGGCTCGGCGCGGTCTACGCCTGCGGCTTGGCGCGCCTCGAGTGCATTCATCACAAGGACATCGCACAATCGCAGGAGATCCGCAGCATCGTCGGTCCACGGGGTTGCATTAAGCACGCAACGTGCCCCAGTTTCCCGGGCCATAGAGAGCGCTGCCTCGACTGCCGGGAGCGGAATTTCCAGCTGCGTGAGAACCACATCCTCTGGACAAAGCTCTAGCTCCCGCATCGCTCGTCGCACACCTTCGCCCTCAAGCGCTCCATTTGCTCCGGCAGCCACAATGATACGGTTCTCACCCTCGGCATTGCACTCAATGAACGCCAACCCGCCTTGCCCTTTAACACGTGCGAGGAAGCGAAGGTCGATCCCTTCTCGCTCGAGTTCGTTGTAGCGTTGCTCGCTGAACGGATCGTTTCCTATCGCAGCGATAAGCGTGACGTGAGCCCCCTGCCGAGCCGCTGCAACCGCCTGGTTGGCACCCTTTCCGCCTCCACTCACCAGCATCTGAGTTGCGAGCAAGGTTTCACCAGGCTCAGCGAAGCGCGGCACCTTGAGCACAATGTCAGTGTTCACGCTGCCGACGACCAGGCAGCGACCTGGCATCTGTGAACTCCGCTTCCTCCCGCAAGCGTAGACGAAACGCTGCTCGTACAAGACGGGGCCGAAGGACCTCGCGCCATAACCGACTTGCGAGACGGAGCTCTTCCTCGCGCACAGGCCGTCGACCATACTGCTCGCGGCTGTAGAGCTGCGCGATTGTTTCGGCAGCTCGACGCGTTCCTGGCACGAGACGGCCAACCTCCCAGGCAAATTCCAGCGGTGTCAGCGACTGCGCTGGTCGGAGGCCGGCGATGCTTGCCAAACGCTGGAGACGAACAAAGAGACGGGCAGCAGGAGGAAGCCTCCAGGTACCCCACAGCCACCATGCCGTCGCGATCACACTCGCACTGACGAGCAACACCAGAAATCCAATGAGCGTCGTCTTCGCCCAACTCGGCCTCGCAGGCGAAGCAGACGCTGCACTCCCTACTGCACCTGCTCCTTCTGGTCGATCCAACTCTGGAAGACGCAGACCAAACCGCTCATCAGTCGGAAGGTTTGCGCCTAGGATCGGATCGATCGGCAAGAGATCACTTTGCCCTGGTATCGCACCACGAGGAATCGGCGGTCGCGATGCAGTCGGTTCAAATGGAATCCAGCCGTATCCGGGGAAGAACACCTCGACCCAGGCGTGAGCATTACGATCTCGATAGAGGAAGCCCCCCAAATCGCTATCGAAGTCAGCAGGGTAGTATCCGACCGCCACGCGAGCCGGTATTCCTACGGCACGCAGCAAGACCGCCATTGCGGAGGCGTAGAACGTGCAATACCCCTCAGGTCGCACAAAGAGCACTGTATCAACAGCATCAACCCCACCAGGGTACGGTGCTGCCTCGTTGTAGGAAATGCGCTCGCGCACGAACGCTTCTATGGTGCTGGCGACATCGTACGCATTCGACTTTCCTGCCGCAAGCGCGTAGGCGAGCTGTCGCGTGCGCTCCGTCACAGTCTCCGGGAGCTGCGTGTACCGCTGATACAAATCACGTGGATAGACCCCATAAAGCGTTGTCACGACATCAGCACCGTCGGAGGACTGAGCGTCCTCCTCGCCCGCTGCCCGTAGCTGCTCTGGCGTTGCGCGACTCACCGCGGTGACGAAATCGTACGCGAGCCCACGACTCATCCCATTTGCCGGATAGACCGCTTCCAAGTCAGCATAGTCTGGCAAACGACCACGATACGCCAAGCGAGTAATCCGGAACCCTCCCTGGCCAGTCGTCTCCCACCAGAACGTCACCTCGATGCCTCGAGCAGCAAGGTGGCTGATTTGCGTATCGAGCTGCGGAAGCACAGGAGAACCAGCCATAAACCACCAGAACCACGGTCGCCCAGCGTACGGATCCGGCGTCGGAGTCGGTTCGCGCGGCGACCGCTCCTCAGCTGGTGTAAATTCGACGTCGCGCAAGAGCTCGACCAGCGGCCGCAGCTCGAGCGGCATCTGCTCTGGTGCAGTACTGCCTAGATCGATCGTCCGCCACTCCGTGCTGTCGGTCCAACCATACAGTGCTCGCACTGGGATACTGAAGGAGACTGGATCACCTGTATACGCCAACGCAGCGCCACGCGACTGCAAGACTTCAACATGATAGCGAACGGTCTCGCGCTCCCTCGTGTCTGAGTCAGCCTTGGGAAGCTCTTCATCATCGGCAAACTCCACCAAGGGCACAGGCTCCGAATTGGCAACGCTCTCAGTTGGGGTCGATAGCGTTTCGTCCGAAGCGTTCGCTGTGTCCGGTACGGCACTCGACCGCCATCCACGTCCGGTATAGGTGTCATAGGTACGAACGGTCAAGTATGCGGCATTGTTGGCGACGACCAGGAGCACCGGCTCGTCGCTCAGGCGAAGCGGCCCACCGATGTCGAAACGGTCCCCGAAACTGGCAAACCCGCCAACTCCGCCTCGTCCTCCCCCTGGACCTCGCACTGACGGAAACCATTCGGCGAGGGTATCTCGGAGCTCGGTCCACGGCCGATTCGTCGGTTGGAGGGCAGCCGCAGCACGAGTGGAGTGTGTACTGAACGGGATGATCCAGCCAAAGAGTAGCACTGCCACTGAGAGCCACGCGAGGACCCACAAAGACTCCCACGCCACCCCGGAACCGACAGTCAAGCCACCCCGGCGCCACCGCTGCATTCGCTGGGCAAACGAGACCCGTCCCACGATCAGGAGACTCAGCAACACGGCCAGAGCAACGAGGAGAACCGACACATTCCGTGAGTAACCTGCGTTAATGAGGACAACTGTCGTTGGGAGTAGAACGCTGACCCACGCGTGGTCGTGTCGAACGACGAGCCACGTTGCGATATAGCCAATCGCCAAGTGCGTCACGGCAATTAAGAGTAAAAAGAGATAGAAATCTTCAGCCCTTTCTCCCTGACGGATGGCCAGATACCAACGTTCCCACCGTACCCAGAGAAATGCGAGCTTCTCTCGCCATCCCCCGAGCTGATCGCTTAAAAGTCCTTGCAAGAGCCAAAGAACTCCTGTCCCGCCGAGCACAAGCGCCAGCGGGTGTGCGACCCAATCTGGAAGATTCATCGGCCGCGCCAGCACATAGGCGACAAGCGTGCCAAGGAGAACCGCTCGTACCGCAACGACAAGCCCATCGGACCAATCGGCCCGATAGGTCGAAAAGCCCGCCAAAAGGTTCAATGCAACGAGAGAACCAAGGGCGAACCAACCAACGTCCGGAGTCAAGCGTTTTCCAACGACTCGCAGCATCGTCTTCTCCTAGCGGCTCGGCGCCATCAGTCCTGTGGGCGTCGCCAAAACACGACGAAGATCATCCCCCTTCTTGACGAGTACGAACGGGACGCCGAGCGCTGTCAGTTCACTCACCACGATTAAGGAACTGGCCTCACCGCCGAACGTACTCGGCTCCACAACAACCGCAAGGCTGCGAATCGAACGAGCCATGAGCTCCGCAAGCGCCCGCACCCATGCTTCATCGGTTGACGGCGTGACCACAATAAGCGCGCTCTGGCGACCAAATCGTGCCTGTTCACCAAGAAGAACCGCTTGTAACGACGTCGTTCCATCAGCTCGGAAAACGGCAAGAAATTCCAGAATCTTCAGTAGGTGTCGTGCACCGCGATCTGCGGGGAGCACGACCGGGGTCGCTCCCTGCGCGATCAGTCCAACTGCGCGATTTTGATCGAGAAAATAGCGTGCGAGCGAGGCGGTGATCGTCACCGCGTACTCTTCCGTCGAGTCTAGGAAAAGCTCTGTCTTGCTCGCTGCTGCAGTGTCTGCCAGTTGTCCATTGCCGTGGACATGATGTCGTCCGTCCCCATCAAGCACCAACCACACATCTGTACTCGGATCGAGTTCAAACTCCTTGACCATCAACTGTCCGGTGCGTGCCGACGCGCTCCACGCAA
>DAOTWO010000195.1:0-1546 GCA_034435855.1 Thermomicrobium sp.
CCAGAATCTCGTCCAAACGCTTTACACTGCCAGACCGTGCCCTTGCTCCCTTGTCGCTCAAGCTGCGGTCGGGAAAACCTTCGGCAAGGACAGCGATCGTTCGCCCACCCTCCGCTTCAAGCGCACCACGGAAGGCCGCACGATCGATTCCTGGTGCATAGCCGGAAACGATAATCCATCCCCTCGCAGCCAGTTTCTGCGCGAGCCGCTGCGCACTCTCCTCCGCAGCTTCGTCGGGATGTCGTGTCCCGATGATCGCTACCATGCGTGTTTCACGCAGCAACTCGATCGCCCCCCAGGCCCACAGCTCCGGCTTTGACGGAAAGCGTGACAAGTTCCTCGGGTAATCCGGATCGCTGGAGGTTAGCTTTCGCCAACACTGCTGATCGTTTCCTACACCATTGCACATGTGCCTGATTCCCTCAGACCCGCGTCCGTGTCTTCGTCAGAACAAGAGCATACACGCGGTCAACACCACCTTGCTCGATGAGGGTCCGAGTGGCATATTCTAGCGTAATCCCCGAGCGGTAGAGATCGTCGAAGAGTAAAACCCACTTCCTTCGGAGAAGCTCTGGCCTCTGCACTGCGAACGCGCCCTGCAAGAGTTGCCGGCGTTGCTCAAGGTCTTCGATATCTTTCAGCATCGGAGTCGGACGAATCTTGACAAGTGCATCCGGGACGATTGTGAGATGCGTCCTCTCAGCGATTGCCCGAGCAATCTCAAGGACTGGCTGGAAGGGCCGACTGGTATCAGACGGTGGCACCGGCACGACTACCTGCAGCTTCTGCCAGATTATCAACTGCGAGAGGAACGAGATCACGATCTCGACGATCGGCGCTATCTGCTCTCGGTCGAACTGATACTTGAGACGGTAGAGGAGCTCGCCAAGCTCCGTCCGCTCATAGCTGCCGGGGAGCGCCCTCGTATGCCAGTCGATCGCCCAGCCGACCCTCCACGGCCCCTGTGGAAGACGTATGCCCGGCATGCAAAGACCTCTCCCTCTTCAGGACAGACCAAGCGTGACCTCGCCGATCCGGGATGCCCACGATAGCCTTGTACCAACCAGTCCTCCGGTCCATAGGACAGTCTATCAGTCTCCACCCCGGCAAATCAACCAAAGAGACACTGGCTAACCCTCTCTCACGCACTCTCGTGGGCATCGGCTCACCGACTGGGACAATCATCCTCGACTCGGCAACAGCAAGCCTCAGATGCGAGCCCCCTCAAACACATTCGTCGAGAATGTCGTCTCCGGAATACTGGCTACTGCAGCGTTCGGACTGAAGCGCTAGCCCTCATCCCCGACATATGCGACACTCCTTCCGGCAGACGTCGCAGCGTAGCGGATGGGAGATGAGGGAACCATGACCAGCGTAGATCGACAAGGGATTGCGGAGCTTACTCGCGCTTTACGCTTCCGCTGCGTCGGCCCACACCGCGGAGGACGCGTCGTCGCGGTTGTTGGACACCCAGACGACCCGATGACGTTCTACTTCGGTGCCTGTGCCGGTGGGGTATGGAAGACCGAAGACGGCGGCACGACCT
>DAOTWO010000196.1:0-3922 GCA_034435855.1 Thermomicrobium sp.
GTTTCAATCCCACCTTGGTTCGATTAGCACTGACAAGAGGGAAAGTTTTACTAAAATTATCGCATGGTTTCAATCCCACCTTGGTTCGATTAGCACTCGCTAATAACAACAAAACATTGCTTCTGCGAGAGGTTTCAATCCCACCTTGGTTCGATTAGCACTCGTGAAGATGGATAAACCCGTTGCGTTGTTGAATTGTTTCAATCCCACCTTGGTTCGATTAGCACGCCCGGGCGAAGAAAACTAGTTGAGGGTGATGGGTAGTTTCAATCCCACCTTGGTTCGATTAGCACAACGCCGGCAAAAGGAAGAGCGGGAACCAGTTCACTGTTTCAATCCCACCTTGGTTCGATTAGCACCATTCGACGAAACCGGCAGACTGCAGGTCATTCGCAGTTTCAATCCCACCTTGGTTCGATTAGCACCGACATGAGGACTGCGCGCTCGTCCTCGAGCAGAAAGTTTCAATCCCACCTTGGTTCGATTAGCACCAACGGTTGGGCACAACTCTCCAGCACAAACCGAAAGTTTCAATCCCACCTTGGTTCGATTAGCACTCGAGCTCTGTCAAGCGGCACCAGTTTCCGACAACAGTTTCAATCCCACCTTGGTTCGATTAGCACAGAGAGCCGCCATCTCAAAATGCTCCGTGCGAACGAGTTTCAATCCCACCTTGGTTCGATTAGCACCGAAAAGTACCCTTCTTCCGGCGCGCGCCGACGCCAGTTTCAATCCCACCTTGGTTCGATTAGCACTGGTTTGGGTGGCGCCTCAATGCGTTAATTGACGCAGTTTCAATCCCACCTTGGTTCGATTAGCACGATCTCGGTCTTCGCGACGAGGATTCCTTGAATGATGGTTTCAATCCCACCTTGGTTCGATTAGCACTCGAAGCCGGCGAACGCCTGTTCTCCGATGACACGGGTTTCAATCCCACCTTGGTTCGATTAGCACGGACGAGCTCTTTGTCGCCGTCCTGACCCAACGGGAGTTTCAATCCCACCTTGGTTCGATTAGCACAACGCCGACTTCTTGTAGCGCCTTGATCTCTTCCCAGTTTCAATCCCACCTTGGTTCGATTAGCACCGAGGTCGTCGCTGCTGGTCGGGTGTATCGGTTCGCGTTTCAATCCCACCTTGGTTCGATTAGCACGCGAGCGGGATGGAGATCCCACTGGAGGACGCCTATGTTTCAATCCCACCTTGGTTCGATTAGCACCGCTCGGCCTCCTGCCTCTTGCGCTCCTCGCACTCAGTTTCAATCCCACCTTGGTTCGATTAGCACTTACGATCCGACGGCATCGCCGCCTCGCGATGATTGTTTCAATCCCACCTTGGTTCGATTAGCACCCGTTCGTTCCTGGTCCTTGGACTTGGATTTTCACCGTTTCAATCCCACCTTGGTTCGATTAGCACTTTAGCCGGAGCCTCGGGCCCGGTAGCTGATTCTTCGTTTCAATCCCACCTTGGTTCGATTAGCACCGATCTTTCGTTCACGTTTCGGCGTGGGCGATTCGAGTTTCAATCCCACCTTGGTTCGATTAGCACCAGCGCTGTCTTTCGGCCAAATTTGAGGCCGCGAAGGTTTCAATCCCACCTTGGTTCGATTAGCACGAGATGGGCTCATCGTTCGCTGTCCCGAGTGCGGCGGTTTCAATCCCACCTTGGTTCGATTAGCACCAAGGACTCAGTCATCTCCACTCCGGCTCAAAATCGTGTTTCAATCCCACCTTGGTTCGATTAGCACAACGTTGCGACGCCTTGCTGCTCGAGTTCCTCCAAAGTTTCAATCCCACCTTGGTTCGATTAGCACCTGAACCTCTGTTGAGGCGGGTCTTCCGCCTCAACAGTTTCAATCCCACCTTGGTTCGATTAGCACCATCTTCGATTTCCCCGTTCAGGTGCAATCCGTATCGTTTCAATCCCACCTTGGTTCGATTAGCACGTGCAGGGAGGGGCTCATCGTTCGTTGCACCCACTGGTTTCAATCCCACCTTGGTTCGATTAGCACCCAAGCGATTGTTCAACGTCTCCCAAGCGAGATTCTTGTTTCAATCCCACCTTGGTTCGATTAGCACATTCGGGCGCTTATCGAGATCATTAGGATCGGAGAGGTTTCAATCCCACCTTGGTTCGATTAGCACCGAACCCCCCCGCCAACATCGCGTGCGCGATGTTGTTTCAATCCCACCTTGGTTCGATTAGCACGATTCTCCTCCATCATAAGCACTCGCCCGCGTCCGTGTTTCAATCCCACCTTGGTTCGATTAGCACATGTTCCCGCCCAGGTTGTCTCCTTCGCGTTTGTCGGTTTCAATCCCACCTTGGTTCGATTAGCACACGAGCAACCGGCGGAATGATGCGAATCACGATCGAGTTTCAATCCCACCTTGGTTCGATTAGCACCAAAGATAAATGTACGCGCGCAAGCGCGCGCCACGGTTTCAATCCCACCTTGGTTCGATTAGCACTGGACGATTTGCTGGGAATTCGGGAATTCGTGCCAGGTTTCAATCCCACCTTGGTTCGATTAGCACCCTTTTTCGCCAAAGACACTGTCTAAAGCAACCATGGTTTCAATCCCACCTTGGTTCGATTAGCACATACGGGTGGGATCTCATTTTGAACGTTCGACACTGGTTTCAATCCCACCTTGGTTCGATTAGCACTGGTTTCGGCAAGCGGTGAAGCGTTTTCTCCTGGCCAGTTTCAATCCCACCTTGGTTCGATTAGCACTCAAGGAGGAGATATATTTCCACAAAAAGTTACTAGGTTTCAATCCCACCTTGGTTCGATTAGCACGCTCCGGATCAGGAACTCGCAATTCACCGAGATCAAGTTTCAATCCCACCTTGGTTCGATTAGCACGAAGAAGTCCTGCGCCTCGCAGCGCAAGAAGCAGAAGTTTCAATCCCACCTTGGTTCGATTAGCACGACATTGGCGTTCGGCGATCGTCTGATATTGTCTTGGTTTCAATCCCACCTTGGTTCGATTAGCACCCCCTCTCCATCTTAACACTAGCAAGAGTACCACTGTTTCAATCCCACCTTGGTTCGATTAGCACACCATACTGTTGATCAAGACGTTGCTGGCCGGCATTGTTTCAATCCCACCTTGGTTCGATTAGCACCGTGATGGGAAACAAACCACGAACTGGCGATTGAATGTTTCAATCCCACCTTGGTTCGATTAGCACGAAGGTGCAATCGAAGTTCATCAAACGAACGATTAGTTTCAATCCCACCTTGGTTCGATTAGCACGCGCGGTCAACAATGCCTTGTTCCACCCGCGCATCGTCGTTTCAATCCCACCTTGGTTCGATTAGCACACGACCTACGTCTTCTTACAATCGTTACCTGTCTCAGTTTCAATCCCACCTTGGTTCGATTAGCACTTCACACGGGAAGGATATCCGAGGGAAGGGGTTCGAGTTTCAATCCCACCTTGGTTCGATTAGCACAGATCAACGCCGCTTCCGCAGGCGTGATCGGATATTGTTTCAATCCCACCTTGGTTCGATTAGCACCCGACCCGCTACCCGACGGGGGGCGTGAGGAAATCGTTTCAATCCCACCTTGGTTCGATTAGCACTATGTTCCATCCCAGATTGTCTCATCCGCCTTTGTCGGTTTCAATCCCACCTTGGTTCGATTAGCACTGCTGATCTCAATCCCCCGATTCGCGCTCGATATATGTTTCAATCCCACCTTGGTTCGATTAGCACGAAGACCGCGTTCTTCGATTTGGCGCCGACGTTCTGGTTTCAATCCCACCTTGGTTCGATTAGCACGGAGACCGTCGGCGGGGAGCGAAGCGAGCCCTCCCGTTTCAATCCCACCTTGGTTCGATTAGCACTGATGGGTTCTGTCAGGCCTTGGGGACGTTGGCGAAGTTTCAATCCCACCTTGGTTCGATTAGCAC
>DAOTWO010000197.1:0-5012 GCA_034435855.1 Thermomicrobium sp.
GATTATCTGGGCGTGTGGGGCGATCCGTTGCAGACCGGCAAGGCGCGTGGTGACGACTTGCGACGCCGGAAGAAGAGTCTCCCGATCCTGATCCTTCTCGAGCGAGCGAATCCGGATGACCGTGCGTGGATTCACTTCGCATGGCGCCATGAACAAGACCTCGACCCTGCCACTGTGGAGAGACTGCTGACGCTGCTTGAGCAGTATGGCGTCGAGGCGGCGATGCAGGAAACGGTTCGGCGCCTCCACGTTGAAGCGCTGGCTTGTCTCGGCGAACTTGGCTTGCCGGCCGAGCGCACTGCACCGCTGCATGAAATCGTGGAGCGGCTCGCTGTGCGGGAAGCCTAACTATCGGCCTGCGGCAGGAGAGTTGGCTGTTTCCTGCCAGTCTCCTGCTCGAGCAGCCGAAGTGTCGCTTCGATCAATCCGTAGGCACCGGTCACCATCATGTCGCCATAGGGAGCTGCCTCGTACCAGCCGAGCGATCGTGCGAGGGCGCGGTTTGGTCCGGTGATGGCCACGAAGGGGAACGGTGCTGCTCGCCTGTACTCGGCAGTAAGCACTGCGCCATGGCCACCAAGATGGATGACCTGGTCGTGCGTGAGGCGTCCGAACTGGAGCGCATGAACGAGTTCCTGGAGAATCTGCAGGGAGATTCCCCCGGTGTGGTGTTCGAATAACCCATAAAGATGGACACCACGAACGGCAACAGCGAAGGTGTGCATGTTTCCGACATTGACGACTACAGCTCCCTCATTTCGAGCAGCACGCCAGACTACTGGATCGCAGAGTGCACCGAGGACAGCAGCGGGCCCTGTATCCATGAGGACGCAACCAGGGATGAGTCGCTGAACTGCTCGCATCCGGAGAAGATACGAAGGAGGCGTGCGGAAGGCAAGGAAACGCACATCGTTCGTTTGGACAAGAAGATCACGCAGGAACTGGTAACGGTACTCGTGTGCCGCCTCGTGCTCCTCATAGCCGTGATCCTGCACGGCAATTGCCCAGAGTGCTGGTGGTTCGACCTCAAAGAGGCGGAGCGCTGTCGTCAGAGCTGCGACGTCCACATCGCCGAGCCAGACGACCTCCGCTCCGAGAGGCGGGACTTCAGTGAGCTCGATACCCAGAGAGCGGACACGCTCGAGATCGTTGTGCAACGTCCGAGCAGCGTCAGGATGTGCGCTCACAGGGAGACCGGCGGCGAGGTGGGCCCGGATGGCTTCGCTACTTGCTCCGCCACCCATCAATGTCCCAGCGAGATAGAGTGGGTTTCCTCGGATCGTGATCGCGCGGATTCGTGCCGCGACGATCTGAGTCTGCGACGGAAGGACGAGTTTGACGCAGTTTTCGGGGGTCCGGTTCGACTCGTAAAGAACGATGTCTTGTGTTCCAGCGCCGGCATCGATCGCCAATATCCGAACCGGATTCTCCATCGCTTGCCTCCCCGGATGAGCCAGGTTACCATGAGTTTGCCACTCGAATGAATCGTCGGGGATCGTCGCATGGCCAGCGTGGATCCGTGGCCTCTGCATCGAACTCGAGAAGGAGCACTTCGGGGGGCGCGAAGAGGCGGAATGGCAGTTGTGTCAAGCCGATCCCTGCACTCACGTAGGCGAGCATACCGCGTTCCCAGGACCAGCCGCGTTGCAGTCGTGAGTGCGGCTTCCGTCTGATTCGGTCAAGGTACCAAGCCGCATCGAGGGGCCCGATCTGCCCGGAAGGTGTGAGCCGAATTTGACCCCAGTGAGTGTGACCGAAGAGTGCCAGATCGGCGCACCCAAGAGGGATGCGGTCAAGAAGCAGTGGTGCGTGTGCGAGCAGGATACGGGGAAAGGCACCGGGTGGATTTGCGAGCAGGCTTGGATCATCGAGGCCAGTGTAGGGATCGTCCAGACCGACGAGTTCAACTGTCATGGCGCGGTGGTTTCGTTCGACCGTCACAAGGAGTCGCTCGTTCTGGAGAACGACGGCACCCCGTGATGCGAGGAAACGCGCGATTGCGGACGCGTTCTCAGGGCCGCGTCGGTGGTCGTGATTCCCAAGAACAGCGTAGACACGCGGAAACAGTGGAAGGCTATCGAAGACGGTGGTCGGGAGGATTCGCCCCTGGTCGAAGTAGTCGCCGCCCAGGAGCACGATATCGGGCTCCCAAGCACGGAGCTGCTCTAGCGCTGCTACAGTGAGGGCAGCACTTGGGCCTGGACCGCCGATATGGAAATCGGTAAGGAAGGCCAGGCGGAGGCCGGTGAGTGGAGCGTCGACACGCGGGAGACTGACACGGACGATGCGAAACTGTAGTCGTCGCGGCTCAAGACTGGCGCGTGCGAGCACAAGGAGACCGAGTGCACTCACCCACGGAACGAGTCGTCTTAGCGGGACAACTTTCGAGACCACTGCGCCATCCTTCGAACAAGTGTTCCACGTATACTTGGCTCGACATGGAGCGCATGCCCACATCGGGCGCAGGTCGCAGGGAGTGTACCAGTGCGGCAGCAGAGACGATCCGGGGGCCGGTCGCCGATCACCCATGCAATGGAGGACTACCTGAAGGTCATCTTCGCACTTGAACGCGAGGAGGGGCGGGTCACCACGCAGGCGATTGCCGAGCGGCTCGGTGTGCAGAGCCCCTCCGTGACCAACATGCTGAAGCGTCTGGCCGCACTGCATTTGGTCGAGCACCAGCCGTACCGCGGTGTGCGCCTGACAGAGCGCGGGCGCGACGTGGCACTGGAGGTGATCCGGCATCATCGTCTACTCGAACTGTTTCTGACCGAGCTTCTTGGGTATCCCTGGGATGCTGTTCACGAGGAGGCAGATCGGCTAGAGCATGGGTTGTCTGAGGAGCTCGAGTCTTGGATCGACGCACGACTCGGCTTCCCCACCGCTGATCCTCATGGCCATCCTATCCCTCGCAGCGACGGCTCCTTGCCGGAACGCCCTTGCGTGCGATTAGAGGACGTGTCACCGGGGCAGTCGGTCGAGGTGCTTCACGTTGCTGATCACGATCGCGCGCAGCTGCGCTATCTTGCCGAACTTGGTATCCGTCCGGGGACGTGGGTTGAAGTCCTCGAACGTCTGCCGTTTGAAGGTCCCTTGCGCATTCGCGTGGGCAACCAGGAGCACTACGTTGGCACACCCTTGACGCGTGCAGTCTTTGTGGCCGTGGAAGAGGCCCCTAACCCTGATGCACGGCTCGAACGGAGACGAGTGTGACGGAAGGGTCTGTGATCTTCCATCGAGAGGTCACGACCCTCGTGCACCGGGCATTGTTCCTGCTAGAGCCCGTACGCGGCGACATTGCGTCGTGAGGACCGGTGCCATGTCTCGCTATCGCTGGCGTGAGCCAGACGAACTTGCCGATGTCGCGTGGTCCCTGACGGAGCATCCATTGCTCAGTGCGGTACTGTATCGCCGTGGCATCCGTGACCGGGATGCGGCGCAGCGTTTTCTCTCCCCGCGACATGACGATTTGCCTGACCCAAGGATTCTGCCGGATTTGCAGCGAGCCGTCTTGCTGATCCAAGCGGTTCGCCAATCGTCACGACCGGTGGTGGTCTTTGGTGATTACGACGTCGATGGGCTGACCGCGACCGCGCTCTTGACGTTCGTTTTTCGGGAACTCGGCCTCGCCGTGAAACCAATCGTCCCCCATCGGCTGCACGACGGATACGGATTTCATCCTCACCATGTCCCTCGTATAGTGGAGCAGAACCCCTCCCTCCTTGTCACTGTCGATTGTGGGACAGGGGACTGGGACGCACTGTGTACTGTCCAGAAAGCCGGCATTCCGGTCATTGTGCTCGATCACCACGATGTGCATCGTCTGGATTGGCCAGAAGATCTCGTTTTCGTCTCCGTTAAGCGGCCGGATGCGCCCCCTGTGTTTCGAACGTTGGCGGCGGTCGGAGTGGCCTACCAATTGGCGCGTGCGCTCTTGGGCGATCGTGATGCCGCACGATATCTTCCGCTTGTCGCGCTTGGGACAGTCGCTGATGTCGTACCGTTAGTTGAGACAAACCGGACGCTGGTCGCCACTGGCCTCGAGCGGTTCTGGGACTCAGCGCCGATCGGTCTACAAGTCCTCGCGACGATTGCTGGCCTGGGCAGCGACCGGCAGCGTCGCATGACGAGTTGGCACTGCGGGTATGTGCTCGGGCCACGGCTCAACGCGGCCGGGAGGATGGATGATCCGCAGCTTGCGCTCGACCTGCTCTTAGCCGAGGACGTCGATCATGCTCAGCGACTAGCACGGCGGCTTTCCGAATTGAACGCGGTACGTCAGCGCGCCATTGAGCAGATGCTCCGCCAGGCAGAACAGCATCTTCGCGTCCGCTCCACGCTCCCTCCCGTCCTCGTGTTGGCTGACGAAGCCTGGCATGTGGGACTTGTCGGGTTAGCAGCGAGCAAGCTTGTCAGTCGATATGCCCGACCTGTTGTCCTCCTCTCCCAGAGTGAAGACGTCAGTCGCGGCTCGGCGCGAAGTGTGGATGGGTTCGATATTTCGGCAGCATTGGAGCGCTGCCGGGATCTTTTGCTCGATCATGGTGGACACAGCGCGGCGGCAGGATTGACGGTCCCGACCGAACGGATTGCCGAACTCGAAGCTCGCCTTCTGCAACTGGCTTCAGAGGCATTTGGTGATCGCGAACCTGCTTTGCCGCTCGACCTTGATCTCGAACTCCATCCTTTTCAGATTTCCCTTGATACATGGGAGGTGCTCTCCCGCCTGGAGCCGTTCGGCCATGGGAATCCGGTACCACGGTGTCTGCTACGCAACGTGTCAGCAGTGGATGTCTGGCGAACTCAGGATGGTCGTCACTTGCGGTTTACGGTCGTGGCGCGGGACGGAACGATACGGCAGGCGGTGTGGTTTGAAGGCGGCGAAGAATACGAGCGGCTGCGCCGCATGGGCCGGATCGACATCGCGTTCACGCTTCGACGGAGCTCCTGGAATGGCCAAGACCGAGTGGAACTGGATGTCATCGATGTCCGGCCCACACAGTGAGGTGAAT
>DAOTWO010000198.1:0-21012 GCA_034435855.1 Thermomicrobium sp.
ATCGAGGAGCTCGCCCGCAAGGCACGAGAGCGTCGGCTGACTCTGGAGGAACTGAGCGGCGGTACGTTCACGATCACCAACGGAGGGGTCTTCGGCTCTCTTCTGTCGACACCGATCCTCAATCCGCCGCAGGTCGGCATTCTCGGGATGCACAAAATCGAAGAACGACCTGTGGTCGTCAACGGCGAGATCGTGATCCGCCCGATGATGTACGTCGCGCTGACGTACGACCATCGCATCGTTGACGGGCGCGAGGCAGTGCTCTTCTTGGTTCGCGTCAAGGAGTTGATCGAGGATCCGGAGCGGCTGCTGCTCGAAGGATAAGCGTGGTGAGCGTCACCGAGCTCCGCTGGGCGACGACACCAAACGGCACAAAGCTCGCGTACGAGCGGCGGGTCGCTGCCGATGGTCCGCCACTCCTGGCACTGCATGGCATCCTGGTCGGGACGTCGAATTGGATCCATCAAGTGTTACGTCTCCCGCGTTTCCGGTGGCTGCTCCCGCATCTCCGGGGCCACGGGATGAGTCCTCCCCCAATGCCGCGGCAGACGATCGAAGAAGCCGCGCTTGATGTCCTCAGCGTCCTGGATGCTGAACAGGTGGACCAAGCAGTTGTACTCGGTAACTCTTTAGGAGCGACGATCGCTCTCGCCTTAGCCCTGATGCGCCTCCAGCGTGTCCACGCCCTTGTTCTGGTTGAACCTTCATTGCCTGCGCTTGCGGGTGAAGACGAACGTGAGCGCTTACGTCGGTCTGCCGAACTCACGCGCTCGCTCCTTGCCGCCGGAAAGGTCGACGATACACTCGCGCATTTCCTGGTTCCGCGACTCGGTGAGGACTGGATGCAAAAAGCGGGCCAGCGACGTCTCGAGGAATGGAGACGTAATGTCTTCAGCGCCCCCACATGGATCGACGCAGTCCTCGCATTCGATCCTGGTCCCGTCCCATTGGCCGCTCTGACCCGACCCACATTGCTGGTGTATGGAGGGAATACACAACCGGCGTATCGTCGCACGGTCTTCGCACTCTCTGAACTCCTCCCACAAGCTGAAATCGCCGAAATCCCACACGCTGGTCATGGTGCTCCCGTAGACAATCCAGAAGCCTTCAATGCAAGACTCCTCGATTTTCTTGGTCGCGTCAACTGGTTGCCGAATCAGCGATGAGTCATGGTTATTTGTTTCTGTTCCTTCGGCCTCGGTAGGCGTGGCTCGAGGCGCGATAGGTGCATTGGGGAACCGTGCTTTACAATGAACTGGTGTGGCAATGCGAGCCACAGATGAGTTCTATCCGGCAGCGAACGCCGAACCGTGAGCGCAGCGGTGCGCCCAGCCTGCGCGGGAGCGAAGTCGCCGCGCACGATTCGTGTCGCCCGTCAGAGAGGAGTTCGGGAATGCCAGTACTTACTGGTGGCCAGGCGCTCGTTGCGCAGTTGCTTCGAGAGGGCGTGGAGGTAGTCTTCGGTCTTCCTGGTGTGCAGCTCGACTGGGCATTCGATGCACTCTACGAGGCACGCGACCAGATCCGAGTCATCCACACTCGCCACGAACAGGCAACGAGCTACATGGCAGATGGGTATGCACGCTCGACTGGCAAACTCGGGGTCTGCCTCGTCGTACCTGGTCCAGGCGTACTGAACGCGATGGCGGGTCTTGCAACCGCTTACGCCTGTAACTCGCGCGTCCTCTGTCTCACCGGTCAGATCCCGTCTGATCAGATTGACAAGGGCCGCGGCTTGCTGCACGAGATCCCGCACCAGCTTGAAGCGCTCCGCTCTGTCACCAAGTGGGCCACAAGAGCTCTTCGCCCCGACGCAGTTCCGAGTCTTGTGCATGAAGCGTGCGTTCAACTGAAGTCCGGGCGGCCTCGACCGGTCGCGTTGGAGATTCCACCTGACGTCCTGCAGAAGACTGCTGAAGTCGAGCTCCTCCCTCCTGCCAGTCCTGAGTTACCAGAACCTGATTCGGAACTCGTCGAAGAGGCTGCCCGACTCCTTGGACAAGCACAGCAACCGCTGATCTTCGCTGGAGGCGGCGTGCTTGTCGCCGAAGCGTGGGATGAACTTCGCGCACTCGCTGAGCTTCTTGAAGCACCCGTCGTCCTCACAATGGACGGGAAAGGGGCCCTCGACGACCGACACGACCTCGCACAGAACATGGTGGCAGCGCGTGAGCTGACCCCACAGGCCGATGTCATCCTCGTTGTCGGTACGCGCTTTTTGCAGCCCGCAACGTCCGACTGGGGACCACGTCAGCAAGCAGTCATTCAACTTGACATCGACCCTGAGGAGATCGGACGCAACTACCCGCCAACGATCGGGATCGTGGCCGATGCAAAGCGTGGACTCGCCGCGTTGCTCAACCGGCTACCGCTCTATAACCGCCGGCGAGAATCACGACGTGCCGAGCTCCGCGCCCTGAAAGAGCGCATCTTCGATCTTCTCTGGGAGGTGCAACCACAAGCCTCCTACGCGATGGCCTTGCGAGAAGCCCTCCCTGAAGAGGGCATTCTGGTCAGTGAGAGCACCCAAGTTGGCTACTGGACGTGGAACGCGTTTCCGGTCTACCGGCCGCGCACCTTCCTCACGTCGGGTTATCAGGGCACCTTGGGTTTCGGCTTTGCCACAGCTCTGGGCGCCAAGGTGGGACACCCAGATCAGCCAGTGCTGTCACTGAACGGTGATGGCGGATTCTTCTATAACCTGCCTGAACTCGCCACCATGGTCCAGCATCGGCTCAACGTGATCACCGTTGTGTTCAACGATAACGCCTATGGCAACGTCCGGAGGATCCAGAAGGAACGGTTCGGTGGTCGCTTCATCGCCTCGGATCTCTACAATCCTGATTTTGTGCTGTTGGCACAGAGTTTTGGGATTGAAGGGGTACGCGTCGGCACGCCAGAGGCACTTCGCGATGTCGTCACCGATGCTGTGCGAGACCCACGCCCCATCCTCATCGAAGTACCCGTCGGCGAGATGCCAAGCATCTGGGGTATCGTGATGGCGGGACGACGTAGCTGATGCCAGTACTCACGAGAAGCGTCGGCCCAAATATCATGTGGGGGCGAGGGTGTACCCTCGCCCCTTTTCTTCTCCGCGTTGGTCTTTCTGCTTCAGTACACCTTGATTGGCGGTGACACACTTTGGAGCGGCAAGTAGAGGAGAATCAACGGGATATAGGCGATGGCCACCAAGACAACCGCGATCAAGAACCAGAATCCTAGCCGGTCGAGCAGCGGCGACGTTTCTCTCGCCCCGAAGCGCATTTCGGCAATTGGGATTTCCAGCGGCTGGGTCAGTCGCCGACCACCGAAAACCGTCCAAAGTACGACAATAAAGTAGATTAGGCCACTGATCACCATCAGTGTCCCGCCGATCGCAGTCAACCAGTTGTCCAAACCTGCATGGATGAGATCCCGATAGGGGGCCTCACCGATTGACGAGCGTCGTGGCTCACCAAGGAGACCGGCAGCAATCTGCCCCCGTGCGAACAGAAGGACTCCCACAAACCACAGCCAGGCCTGGGCGAGCGCAAGGCGTCGCCCCATAAGCTCACGACCAGTGAGGTAGGGGATCAACCAGTAACTGATACCGATGAACGAGAGGGCGACCGCGGTCCCGACCGTCATGTGGAAGTGGCCAGGGACGAACGAGGTGTTGTGAACGACGTTATTCAAGTTGTAGCTGGCGTTCACAATACCGGTCGCTCCACCGAGGATGAAAACCAACATGGCAAGGAGCTGTGCCGTCACACTCGGATCACCCCAAGGGAGCTTCCAAATCCATCCCAAGAGTCCGCGGCCACCGCGCGCTCGCCCGCCATCCTCGAGTGCTGCCATGACGGTAAATGCTGTCACCAGACTGGGGAAGACAACCGAAAAGGTTGTAAAGAGATGCACGACCTTCATCACCGTCGGAATACCCGGATCGACGTACTGGTGGTGGAGACCGGTCGGAACCGAAAAGACGAGGAGGAGGATGAATGCCAACCGGACGAGACCATCGCTGAAGACTCGTCCGCCGACCTGGCGAGGAACAAGCAAGTACCAGGAGATGTACGCTGGCATCAGCCAAAAATAGACGATCGGGTGCCCTGTATACCAGAACAGGATACGGTTGAACTGTGGATCGGTTGTCTTCAACCATCCAAGCGACCACGGGAGGAGGAAGAACACAACCAGCACAACCACACCGACGGTGGCTAACGCCCACATCACGTAGGTCACGACACCGACAAAGCCGAGTAACGGTGTCCGCTCACCAGGATGCTCCCGTTGCCAGGCGCGACGTGTCAGCACAAGATTGAGCGCCGTGAGTAAGGTGGAAATGACCAGCAGCGCTGCCCCGAGATAGAAGAGCGAACTCGCACGCAGCGGCGCATAGAAGGTAAAGAGAACTGTCGCCTGGTTTGTTAGGATTGCATATGCAGCGAGCAGTGTCCCCACCAGCATCGTCCAGAAGGCACCCTGAACGAGGAACGTGCTGGCGAGTGGTCGCTCGAAACCCCGGATTGCTAACAGCGAGACGAACGCATTGCTGAAGCTAAACGTGAAGAGAAATGCCAGGAGCACTCCATGGATAGTTAATCCCTGATAATATGTCTGCATCAGCATCGCCTTGTACATCACGATGCCGATGCGGTCGAGCGCCTGCATCAATCCCATGATTCCGCCGACGGCTAACCCGAGCAGCGCCAGCACCAGCTGTCCCTTAATCGGCCACAGCTGCTCCGCCAAGAAGATCCCTTCTCGCGCAATTGCTCCTTGACCCGCAAAAGCCTGTGGACGAGCAGTTGCGCTCATCGCACCACCACCTTCCCGAACATCTGGTGATGTCCGAAGCCACAATACTCGTGACAGACCCATAAGTACTCGCCAGGTCGATCGAATCTCGCCGTCACTTGCGCGATCTGCCCCGGAATCACCATGATGTTGGCGTTCGTTCCGGTCAGGACGAATCCGTGGATCACGTCTGGAGTTGCCAGCGTAAAGGTGACAGTGGAGCCGACCGGGACCTCAATCTGGTCCGGCTGGAACTGCCACGCGCGCGCGATGACGACAGCCTCATACTTCCCGCCCCCGAGGTCACGGAGGCCCGGTTGATCAAACGGTGGAGTCGTCGTCAACGTCCGCGGATCAACTCGTCCTGCCGGGGAGGGAACATGCACTCCTGCAACCAGTGCTCCTATCGCAATACCGACGATGCCGAGGACGAGCAAAAGCGCTGCCAGGATCATGAAAAAGCGTTCGTAGGCCTCGACCCGCATGCCTTACCCCCTCCCCAGCATGTCGAAATAGACTGTCAGCCATATGCCGACAATCACGATCAGCATCAGGAGTGTCAGGAAGAGAGTCCCCACCGGATGCTCTTCCGGCCGCTCACCGCGCTGTTCCCCTCTCGACATGTTCCTCACTCCTCCCTCGTCGGTCCCCTGCCTCCTCTTCGTCGCTCTCTGGTCGCTCCCGCTTCACCTCCTCGCGTCCGCTCACCTGCATCAGCATCCGCCTCGCAAGGAGCAGCGTCACGAACACCCCACCGATACCCAGCACCAGCCCCACCCCGTCTCGTCCTGTCCCGAACCCCCCAACAACTCGGTTAAAACTCGACCAGAACACCATTGCACTGACTCCTCCAAAGACCAAGAGTGCGAGCCAGGCAACAAAGAACGACCAACGCATAAATACCCTCCTCCTGTAGTCTATGCCGGAGCCAGAGGACGAATCTGCGACATGTTGACAGAATGGGTTACATTCGCGTGACAAATGCTCTGATCCGCGGCGATTCTTCGGGAGTCGAACCCACTCGACCGACTCATGGAACGACGCGACGAGAAAAAGGTACACTACCGAGAGTGCGCTGTGCACGCTTCGATATCTTGGAGAGCCATACGATGCCCGCAACGATCGAGGTGAGAGGCTTAGTCAAGCGGTACGGCCCGGTCACTGCTGTCGACGGGATCGACTTCACCGTGGATCGTGGGGAGTTCTTCGGCTTCCTAGGACCAAACGGCGCTGGCAAGACGACGACAATCAACGTGCTCTGTACACTTGCCAGGCCAACCGCCGGCTCGGTTCGCGTCGCGGGCCACGATGTGGTACGGGAGCCGCATTTGGTGCGGCAGCGCATCGGCATCATCTTCCAAGATCCGAGTCTTGACACGCAGCTGACCGCATGGGAAAACCTCGCACTACACGCACGCGTCTATGGCATCCCCAGCACCTCCTGGCGTCCGCGGGCTGAGGAACTCCTACGGATGGTCGAGCTTTGGGAAAGACGGAATTCGCTTGTCCGCACGTTTTCCGGCGGCATGAAACGCCGCCTGGAGATTGTTCGTGGTCTCCTTCACGCGCCAGAGATCCTATTTCTCGACGAACCGACGCTCGGTCTGGATCCCCAGACACGGCGCCAAATTTGGGTGTATCTCGCCGAACTTCGTCGCCAAACTGGTGTGACGCTCTTCCTGACCACTCACTACCTCGAAGAAGCCGAACAGTGTGACCGGGTCGCAATCATCGATCACGGTCGTATCATCGCGCTTGATGCCCCGGAACGCCTCAAAGCTCGTGTGGGGCGCGATATCATCCTGCTGTCCACTCAAGACAATACGCGAGCGGTACAAGAGCTCAAGGAACGCTTTGGCCTCGTTCCGATGGTCGTCGACGGTACAGTGCGAATCGAGGCTGAACGTGGCGACGAGCTGATTCCCCAGCTCGTCCGGCAACTCACCGTTCCAATCCGTTCCGTCAGCTTGCGTCGTCCGAGTCTGGACGACGTCTTCCTCGCGCTGACCGGCCGGCAGATCCGTGATGAGGAAGCCTCCGATCTCGACCTCATGCGAGAGCGGATGCGAGTACGACACTGACGCACGGGGGATTCTGTGGCAACTATCGAGGTTGTGGAAAGACTGCGACCACCTTCAGCAGTGATGCGTGCGCTCATCGGTATCTTCACACTCTGGCAACGTGACCTCCTCCGCTACTGGCGTGACCGCACGCGCATCGCGGGGGGCCTTGCTCAACCACTCCTCTTCCTCATGATCTTTGGCGCCGGCCTGTCGCCCTGGATGGGAACACTCGGCGGAGCACCTGCTGGGCCAGATTATCTACTATTCCTCTACCCCGGAATCATTGGCATGTCTGTCCTCTTCTCCTCCATTTTCAGCGCGGTTTCCGTCGTTTGGGACCGCGAGTTTGGCTTTCTCAAGGAACTGCTCGTCGCGCCCATCCCCCGCTGGGCCATCGTCGTCGGTAAGGCCCTCGGTGGGAGTACGACATCGATGCTGCAGGGGCTGTTGCTCCTCCTGCTTGCCCCGTTCATCGGCGTTCGTTTGCAGGTTGGGACCATCCTTCTCCTTATCCCGCTGCTCTTTCTTCTTGCCTTCTCGCTTTCCAGCATTGGACTCGTGATCGCCGCTCGGATGCGCTCCACAGAGGGATTTGGCTTAGTCATGAATTTCCTTGTCACGCCGCTCCTGTTCCTCTCTGGGGCACTGTATCCGCTTAACAATCTGCCCACATGGCTTACCGTGCTGACGCGGATCGATCCGGTCACGTATGGCATCGACGCCATTCGTCGTGTCGTGCTCAGTTCGGCCGGTGTGCCTCAACCAGTCATCAACCAACTCGGGGTCACCCTGTTCGGCCATCCGTTACACCCCTTGTTAGATGCAGCAATCGTCCTCATCTTGGGCATCTTCCTCATCCTGCTGGCTGCACGCCAATTTGCACGACCGGACTGACAGGAGGGACGATAATGCTCTACACGGGCAAGGGTGACCAGGGATACACCGATCTCCTCGGCGGGCGCGTGCCAAAGTACGCACCCCGCCCCGAGACGTTCGGAACACTTGATGAGGCAACCTCCGCAATCGGGATCGCACGTGCTGTCGCGCAGACCGAGGAGACAAAACAAGCCCTTGTCCGTGTCCAGCGGGATCTCTATCTCATGATGGCCGAGCTTGCCTTCGCTCCAGGAGTCGAACAGCAGAAATACCGTATCACCGAGGAGCACGTGCGAAAACTAGAAGAAACAATCGATCATATTGGTGCGCTCGTCCCGATCGGCCGACACTTCGTCTTACCTGGCGACACGTTACAAGGTGCGACGCTTGACTTCGCACGCACAGTGGTGCGACGTGCCGAGCGGCTCGTTGCGCGCCTCTACCATGACGGTGATGTGCACAACGAGCAGCTCCTCGCCTACTTGAATCGCCTTTCCTCACTACTCTTTGTGCTGGCGCGATACGAAGACCACCACGCTGGAGTCACACCGACGCCAGCGAAGGAGCCATGAATCGCCCTACTCACCCGCGCAGGCGCTCTACGCTGAGTTCTTCAGCCAAGCGGCTCGGCTTGGGATCGGTCTGCCCGGCGTACTTGTTCCCGCGCTTCAGGCGATAGGGAACCATCGCGGGCGATGTCAACTGCTCGAACGTAAACGAACAGATCCGCATGCCGGGATAGAGCGCCACGGCCATCCGTCCCAGGTTAGAGAGCTCCATGGTCGCCGTCCCGGCCCACCCTGGCTCGAACAACGCCGCGGTACTATGGACCGTGATACCCAGACGAGCGATGCTGGACCGTCCCTCCAACCGTCCAACCAGATCGTCAGCGAGCTCGATGTACTCGAGTGTCGAGGCTAAAGCAAAGTCACCTGCCTGCATGATGAACGGTTCGCCATCGGGAACCACGATCGTCCGCATCGCATCTCCAATTGACTGCGGCTGCCGCGGATCGATATACGAGAACCGGGAATGCTCGAAGACCATGAAAGTGTTCCCGAGGCGCAGGTCAATCGAGCAAGCTCCGAGCTGTGTCTCCAGATCGGGCTCCGGGGTGATCTTGATCCGTCCACTCTTGAGCGCCGCGATGATATCCCGATCGGAAAGGATCATGCTCGCCCCCTGTTTCACACCCACCACGTCGCAGAACCGACGTACGGACGTGAGTATGATGTCGCTGGACACGAGTCGTCAACCGCTGTCCGCCTGCCGCTGCCGAGTAGCCGTACGTTGTTATACTCCTCCGCGGCGCGCCGGCGCTCCAAGACCCGGAAGGGAAAGCGATGTCGACGACCGAACCACCAGAAGGAACACCGGCCCAGCCCTTCGTCCGCCTTACGGCCCGTGAGCTCCGGGCTGCTCGCCACGGATACGCTGATCACGAGGCAGCATTTCCGGACAGTACTCCGCCACCGACGCGGTCTCGTCGCTCACCGCTGCGTCTTCTGGCCGTCACACTCGTGCTCGTCTTGACCGCAGGCCTGCTCGCCTATTTCGGCCCTCTTGCTTGGGCGAGTTGGCAAGCTTACCAGCGAGTCTTCGTCACACCAGTGCCACGCGCAACAGTGGTCATCAATGAGCAGGGTACACCAGAAGTCGTTCTGCTCACCGCCGATGACCCCGCAGTCCAGCTCCCAAACTGGGAGAAGAAAGATCGTATTAATGTGCTCTTACTCGGCGTTGACCGCCGTGAAGCGGAAGACGTTCCCCGATCCGATACCATCATCATTGTCACAATCGATCCACTCACCAAGGATGTGAGCATGCTCTCGATTCCGCGCGACCTTCTAGTCACCATTCCTGGCTATGGTCAAGAGAAGATCAACGCCGCTTATCCCCTCGGTGCAAACTCCCCTATCACCGGACCCGGACTCGTTCGCGCAACCATCGAATACAATTTTGGCATCCCCATCCATTACTACGCCGAGGTCGACTTCGAGGGGTTCGTCCGGATCGTCGATACATTAGGCGGCGTCGTGGTCGACGTTCCCGCACCGATTAAGGATGACGAGTATCCAGGAGAGAACTACAACTACACGCGTATTTACTTCGCACCCGGCCTTCAGCACATGGATGGACGCACCGCCCTCCGCTACGTGCGCACTCGTCATGACGACAACGACTTCGCGCGAGGCTATCGCCAGCAACAGGTGCTGCGTGCCCTCCAAGAGCAAGGCCTCCGACTCGATCTCATCCGGAAGGCACCGCAGCTCGTTGACTCGCTTGGCGATACGGTCCGAACGGACCTCAGCCCGGCGCAGGTGCTCGCGCTGGCCAAGCTGGGTACCGAAATCCCACGCGATCGTATCCGCTCCTACACACTTCTCCCAGCAACAACGAGTTATTGGGAACCTGGACAACCCTTCTATCTCATACCGAATTGGAGTGCCATCCAGGCAATCCTCGACGAGATGTTCCCACCACGTGAAGGGCAGCCGCGACCACAGGTTCGCGCGACCGCGCCTGGTGTGCCTGCACAGCCAGTCGCGCCCGAACTCGCCGAACCAGTTGAGACGCCACCACCTGAATTGATTGAATCCCCGACACCCGAACCCAAGCCGACACCAACACCCGTGATGCTCGAGACCCCAACGCCCGAGCCTACTCCCACACTCCCGACGCCAACTGTTGAGCCGACTGCACTCCCAACCCAGGAGCCAACCCCCGGGTCAACGGCGACTCCGGAGCCGACGCCGGAGCCGATCCCCACCCCGACAGCGTCTTCATAGAGCCTTCGGTCACATCACCTCTGGGGCAGCGATGCCAAGCAGCGCGAGGCCGTTGGCAAGCGTCTGTCGCACGGCCGCCACCATCGCGAGCCGAGCCGAGCGTTGCGGCTCCGGTGCCTGTAACACCGGGCAAACGCGATAGAACTCATTAAAGCGCTTTGCGAGCTCGTAGACGAAGTTCGCGATGACAAGTGGCTTGTATTCGTCCGCCGCGCGCTGCACCTCGTCCGGGAAGAGTGCAATTTGCTCGATAAGGTCAATCTCCTCCCGCGTCAGATCCTCAAGGGCATACGGTCCTTCCGGGAGTGCATCGACCTTCTCCAGAATCCGGCACGCCCGAGCGTGCGCGTACTGGATGTACGGTGCGGCATGGCCCTCAAATGACAATGCTTCCTCAATGTCGAAAACGATCACGCGGTTGTTGTCCCGTGAAAGCATGCCGTACTTCAGGCTCCCCAACCCGACCTGACGCGCGACGAGAGCTTTGGTATCCGGCGAGAGGCTCGGGTTCTTCTCCTCGATGATCTCCAGTGCCCGCTCAAGGACTTGTCGTGCCACGTCCTCGTACAGCACCACGTTGCCCATGCGGCTACTCATCGCACCGCTTGGCAGCATGACCGTTTCATATGCCAAGTGGTAGCACTTCGACGCCTGTTGGAAACCCCACAGTTCCATGACTTTGAAGATCTGTTGCAGGTACAACGTCTGTCGGACGTCCACTACCCAGATCGCCCGATCGACGTGGTATTGCTCGAATTTCCGTTTTGTCAGAGCAAGATCTTTCGTAGAATAGAGCGTTGTGCCATCCGAGCGTAGGATGGGCAGCGTCCGGTACGTTTCCTTCTCCAACCCAAGCTTCTCGTCGATCTTGACAACTGGCAGACCATCGCTGATCTCAGCAATCCCGCGCTCGAGGAGCTCGCGGACGATTTGCCGCCCTTCCTCCTCGACTTCACTCTCGAAGAACCACACATCAAAGTGGACGTCCAGCTCGTCGTAGATCCGATAGAACTCCTCCATACTCCAGGCACGAGTCTCTTCCCAGAGCTGGACGAACTCTGGATCTTTCCGTTCCCAGCGCTGAAACGTCTCTCGAACCTCGCGCTCCCATTGCGGAACGTGTGGCCACCAGTCTAACGTCGCCGCCAGTCGACGCCAGCGCTCATACCACTCTTCGAGCTGGCGAACGCGCTGGATTGTCTTGTCCTCGCGGTCTTGCTCCGCAGCAGCACGCGCCTCCGCCAACTCCTGCTCCAACTGCCGACCGAGGATCGGCCAGAACTTCACGATCGTTTGTTCATCGTAGAACGCGTCTGGCTTAATCTCCCGCCCGTGTGCAATCTGGCCCAGAAGATACGCAATGTCCTCCCCAACCTTATGCTCGCGCCACAATTCCTTGAGCATCCGGTCGATAGCTTGCACGAAAAGAGGGTCCGCCTGCGCCAGTTCGTTCAGCAGCTCGACGACATCTTGCCGATAGCTCAGCCGCCGATCCGCCTCGGCGTAAATCTCACCGAGCCAGCGTCCTCGCTGCTCACGGGGCGGCTCCTCTCCGCGATGGAAGCGCAGATAACACCACAAGCACTTAATAACATGCAGGCCGATGTCACCAATGTAGTTCGCTTCGAGGACATCGAAGCCAGCAAAGCGTAAAATCCGGCTCAGTGCGTTTCCAAGACAGACGTTCCGGAGGTGCCCCACGTGGAATGCTTTGTGTGTGTTGGGCTGGGAATACTCCACCATGACTCGTTCGCCACGCGGAGCTCCTCGTCCGTAGTCCGGTCCAGCGGCCAAGACTGCCCGCAGAACCTCATTGGCAAAACGAGCGGTGTCATACACGATATTCAAGTACCCGTTGACCGCCTCCACCCGCGCAAAGTCACCGCGGGCCGAAAGCCAGGTCGCGAGCTCCTCGGCAATCGCCTGAGCCCGTTCACGCACGCGCTCTTGGACCAGGCGCTTGGCTTCCTTCTTAGAAAGACCAACCGTTGCCGCCTCGAGTTCCTCAGCAAGTTGCTCGTTGGCAATCTGGTAACACACGGTCGTCGACGTGCCCCACACGCCTGGGAACGGAATCGGCCGCATCTCCAGCGCACGTCGACCGTACCCAAGGGCTTCCAAGGCTGTGTTGATCAGTTCTGCTGCTCGTTCCGCTTCGCGTTTAAACATCGTGCCTCCGTGTCGTCAATGTGTGCTCTGCCCTCCAGCAAGCGTCGGCTGACACGCGGTGGTCTCAGGATCGCGGTATCCACGTCGTTCTGCCCAGTAGCGGTTGGCGCGATGCAAGCTCTCAAATGTTCCGGCATCGCTCCAGAATCCCTTGAGCTCCACCCACCGCAACAATCCGAGCTCCAGGTAACGATTGTTCACGTCGGTGATCTCGAGCTCACCGCGCGGCGAGGGTTCCAGTTCCCGGATGAAATCGAAGACCCGACTGTCGTAAAGGTACAGCCCGGTGACCGCATACGGGCTCTTCGGTTCCTTCGGCTTCTCCTCAATCCGAACGATCCGCGTCGGATCATTCGGATCGAACACCGGGCAACCGAAGCGATGTGGGTCAGGAACTCGCGCGAGGAAGATTAACGCGCCGCCGGTAAAACTCTCGACTGCTGGGCGGATATCCGCATCAGTCGTATTATCGCCTAAAATAACGCAGATATGCTCACCGTCAGCGAACTCCTCACAAAGACTCAAGGCGTCCGCAATCCCACGTTCTTCTTCCTGGTACGCATATTCAAGGTGACGGACGCCAAGATGGCGCCCGTTCCGCAAGACACGGAGAAAGTCCCCCGCATGCGGGCCACCAGTCACGACCATGATCTCGTCAATACCAGCCTTCACCAGGGTTTGAATGGGGTAGTAGATCATCGGCTGGTCGTAGACGGGCAAGAGGTGCTTGTTCGTCGCGAACGTCAGCGGATAGAGCCGCGTTCCCAAGCCCCCTGCGAGGACGACCCCCTTCATGCGTCCCCCCCTGTCGCGTGTCCGCCCTGTGCTCAGCAACGCTTCCTGGGCACAGGGCTTGCTCCTAGTATAACGACCGCTCCCCTCTGTCCTACTTTCTCGCCCTTTCGAGTACTCATGCGGTCCGCAGCAGGCTCTGATGCGACGCAACGGCAGCTGCTCTGTAACGTGTGTCAGTCGGCGTCACTCATCTGGATACCTGAGGCTTAAGGCCATCACGGTGTGTGCCAGCCGAGGGAGCATGTCAAGCGGTCCACATCTGGCCTCGTTTTCCACCTTTGCTTGGCCGCCCGGGACCTGGTACGAGCCAAGACTGAAGGGAAATCAGAGTTCCGGTTTGTCCAGTAGACCGAGATCGAGCTGTCAAAGGAACCGGGGAGCCAAGATCAACACCTACACTCAACCGCCAACACGACCAGGTACGGAACAAGCATTCCTCACGTGTCGCTCCGATGCGAGGCTTGTCCGCGCAGATTCAAGACCCCCTGGTGACCAGTGCCATGATGTCGCTCTCCAAAGGCTGATTCGCCCCTTGACACGCTGGCGTCACACGACTACCGTGGAGGCGATGGCGTGCCCCGGGAGCTCGGGTGAACCGGGCTGAGAGGGCGGCTGAGGATCCCGCCGCCGACCGGTAACGACCTGATCTGGGTAATACCAGCGAAGGGAGGCCGCAGGTCCGCAAGTCACCCCCGAAGAGAATCGCCAGCCCATTCGAGACGGGTCATGCGGAGGTGAGATGATGTCCACCACCCTCCTCGCTGAGCTCTTAACCGAAGCGCGCCCCATCTGGGAGGCCATGACAGCGCATCCGTTTCTCCGTGAACTCGCTACCGGCCGTCTTCCCCGTGAACGCTTCGACTTTTGGGTGCAGCAAGACTACCGGTTCGTCCAGGACGGTCTGCGTTTCCTCGCACTACTCATCGCCCGCGCACCGGACGAAGAACTCCGCCGCGGCCTCCTGGATGCAGCTGTTGCCTTCCGCAACGAACTCACCATCTTCGAGGATTACGCTCGTCAACGAGGGCTGCAGCTCGAGGTCGAGCCTACTCCGGTGTGCCTCGGTTATACCAGCACTCTTCTCGCTACTGCGGCGACCGGCTCGCTCGGGGAGACGCTCGCGGTCCTGTGGGGAGCTGAAAAGGCGTACTACGACGCCTGGTCCACTGTCCGGCAAGCACTCGGCCTCGCGGAACCCTACGCACGCTGGATCGAGAACTGGACAAGCCCACAGTTCGCCGCGTGGGTCGATTGGCTCGGAGCACAGCTTGTCCGCTGGTCGAGCAGCGCCGAGTATCCGGCACTTCGCCGAGCCTTCCTCGCTACCGCACGCTATGAGTACCTGTTTTGGGACATGGTCTATACCGGCACGACATGGCCGATCTGAACGGGAAGGAGTCATCAATGCCGCGCTTTACTGAAGAACTCTGGAATTCAATCGCCGACATCTTCGCAGCCATCCTCGCGCATCCTTTCGTTCGCGGCCTGACGGATGGCTCGCTTCCCGAAGATGCCTTTCGCTATTATGTTGTTCAAGACGCCCTATACTTACGGGACTATGCACGCTGTCTGGCTCTCGCCGCAGCCAGGTCACCGCGCGATCCTTGGTGTGAACTCTTTGCGGATCATGCCAAAGTTGCGTTGGTCGTGGAACGCTCGCTCCATGACAGTTTCTTCCGCGAATGGGGACTTTCGCCGGAAGAGATCGCTGCAACTCCATATGCGCCCACAAACTTAGCCTACACCTCGTATCTCCTTCGCATTGCCTATGATCGCCCCTTCGAGGAACTCCTGGGAGCAGTCCTGCCGTGCTACTGGATCTACTGGGAAGTGGGAAAACACCTGGAGAAAGCGGGCTCTCCGAATCCACTCTATCAGCGCTGGATCGCGACCTATGCGTCCGAGGAGTACGCCCAGGTCGTGCGGGCGGTCATCGACGTGACCGACGAAGCAGTGGCGGATCTCCCCGAGGGACGTCGCGCGGCCGTCCGCGCGCACTTTGTGACCACGTCACGGTACGAATGGATGTTCTGGGACGCTGCCTGGCGCATGGAGTCCTGGCCGGTCTGAGGCGTCGCGCTGGTTCAAAACCGCGTGAGGATAGCCGTGGGCACGTTCCGCGTGCTGCAACCGTTGTCCTGAGAAGGATGACCGCACGCCGCTGACCGTGAATTGCCCGAGGGAGGCCCTGAGGCACGTGATGCGAACGCCACCGTCTCCCAAGCGGTGAAAAGGAGAGGTGGATACGGAGACGCTGAACACTCGGGAGCCTCGCTCAGTCCAAGGCTTCTCGCTGGGAACGTTGACGTGACAAAGCGACGTCGACCTGCTCACTCACTCACCCTTGTCGCCCACTTCTACCTGCAAACACAAGCACATGCACCGAACTCCAAGGACGCTTCGAGCACTCGCTACCTCAGTCCCGAACCGGATGATACTGAGGAAACGCCAGGAGCATCACAAGGTCACCACGTGCAGACATCCTTCTCCGCGTCAACCACGTGCGATCACCTGAACCAGTAGACCACTACCTCAGTAGGCGCTGAACTCCCTCGCACCTCGAGTACTTGACATCCCCTGGTCGCTCTCTAGGATGAATCCCGAGTTATTTACTCGGATTTGGTCGCCGGCGACCGAATCGGGGAACGGCAGAGCAGAGAGATCGCGTTCCAATGAAGGGATGAAGGCGTGGGTATGACGAGGATCCCCATTCGGTCGATGCTTCTTTGTGGAATTTTGGCGCTTGTTCTCGCAGCATGTCTCTCATCTAACGAGGCACTACCTGGTACCCACTCAGCAAGCCAGTCACCAGCCACAACTGCTCCAACCGCCTCACCCCACACTAGTCATACAGCGATTTCCCACAAGGATGACACCGAACTCGTCGCGACACTGTACGAGATGTTGGGTCACTGGAGGCGAGCCGGGCAGACCTTGAGCGAGGGAATTGGGCACTGGCCCAAGCGCACGCGGCTCATCCGACCGCCGAATACTGGGCTAGCGTCGAAGCGGCCCTTACGGCTCGTAACCTCGCCAGCGTCCGCACTGTACTGGATGAATACCTGGAGGCGACGAAACAGCAGGCTAATGACGCCGCATCACGAAATCACACAGCACGCCAAGCGGTCCAAAATGTGATCCGAACCATCGTCGATGAATCTCCAGAACCAAATGTGACGCGTGCTGCAGCACTGGCGCTTCTGGCAGAGTCTACCGCTACCGAGTTCTCTGAGGGTGTTGAGAACGGGCGGATCGTGAATGTCGAGGAGTTTCAGGATTCCTGGGGATTCTTTCACGTTTTGCGTCGCGAGCTTCCAATCGTGCTTTCGACCGCACCAGCAAGTGGGCAACGTGCAAGAACTGAAGCACAGGAAGACCTGGAGGCACTGGCTCAGACGACCTTCGCACAGTTCTCCGATGCTCCGGGAGCGACGATTGCCGAAGCTGATACGGCCCGCGAGCGACTGCAACACCTGGCAAGTGAACTGCGCAACGCCTTCGGTATCACTGCTTCAGCGCCCTCTTCAACCGAAGAGCAGCTCTCGAAGATTCGCGACATGCTCGCAGCCACGTTACAAGCCTACCGCACCGGCGATCCTGACCGGGCCTACGAAGAAGCAGCCAACGCTTACCGAGAGAGTTTCGAAGCACTCGAGCCAGCATTGCTGGAGCGCGGGCATCGCGAACTCGTCGAACAGCTCGAAAGGGACTTTAAGGCGATCCGCGACGCGATCCGCGCCGGGCGCCCGGTGGAAAAAGTCGAGCAGCTCATTCGCAACGTGGAGAGCGCGCTCGAGGAGGTTGCGGAGGTGCTCCGGTCACCGTCGCTCCGCGGCGCCAATTGGTAAGGCTTGGATGATTCGTCACGCTACTCACGGTACTGGTTACGCTCGCCGCACCGCGCGCTGTCGCCGAATCTCCTTCGCCGAGTGTCACCGTGCAGCACGAATTGACGGCGATTCGTCAACTCATGCAGGACAGCCAGAAGGCCTACCGGGAAGGAGATCGTGAGCGCGCTCTCCGTCTCGCCCGGCAGGCATGCCTTGACCATTTTGAGCTTGTCGAAATCCCACTCCGCGTTGCCGACCCCAACTTTACGTTCGCGATGGAAGTCAAGTTCGCGCAATGGCGGGAGCTCATCGAGCGCGGTGCGCCATCTTCCGAAACCGAACGGCTTCTCATGGACATCGAGAGCGGGCTTGTGGAGGTCGAGCGGCTCGTCGGAGGTCCTGGTCTTGCTGCACCCCTCTTTGTCGGGCTTGCCTCCTTTTCTATTCTGTTTCGTGAAGGGATCGAAGCGATTCTCGTGATCGCGGCCTTGCTCGGTTATTTAGGCACCCATCAACCGCGTCTTCGCCGGCCCCTCTGGATCGGAGTCACTCTAGCAATCCCAGCCAGTCTCTTCACCTGGCTGGCTCTCGTTGTTGTCTTGCAGGTGGTTCCGGTTGGTTGAGAACTCTTCGAGATTGGGATGTCGCTCTTGGCGGTGCTGCTGATGATCTCGATCAGCCTCTGGCTATTGCGCCGGATTGACACCCGCCGTTGGATGGAATACCTCCGAGGGCACGCGTGGGAGGCGATCGCAACAGGCAAGGCATCAGCGGTCGCGCTCCTGGGCTTCACCGCCGTTTACCGTGAAGGCGCAGAGACAGCGGTGCTGTACCAGTCGCTCCTGCTCATGGCTCGACGACTGGAGTTTTGGTTTCTGCTGGGTATCCTCTTGGCTGCAGTTGTTCTGGTGGCCTTGGGACGGGCGATCATCGGTCTGGGAAGACGGCTCCCCTTACGCGCCTTCCTCTCGATCGCAATTCAGATCATTATGATCTTGTCCCTCGCCATCTTGGGTCACGCGGTATGGGAACTGCAAAGGCTCGGCTATCTCCCAATCTCAGTTCTCCAGCTTCCTCATCTGAATCGCAGTCTCTTGGAACTTTTGGGCCTCCAACCGACCCGAGAGGTTGTCCTGACACAGGCGACACTCGCCGCTGCCTATCTGATCGCGTGGGGCTGGGCCGGTTGGTCCTGGTACCGATCAGCACCAGCAAAACGTGCGCTGGGTGCAACTGATCGAAGGAGGGGGATCGCGTGATCCGCATCGGCATCGATGTCGGCGGTACGTTCACCAAGGCGGTTGCGCTCCATCAGGCGACTGGCGAACTCCTCGCTCACGTCACCGTCCCAACCACGCATCGCGCCAAACACGGTGTCGCGGCCGGAGCTGTACAGGCCTTGCAGACGCTGATTCACCAAGCTGGTGTCCCGCCGGAAACGATCCGCGTGGTCACGCTCAGCACAACCCAAGCGGTCAATGCACTGCTCGAAGGGGACGTTGTACCGGTCGGGATTCTCGCGATCGGCCCACGCGCTGAGCGGCGGCAGACACAACAGCGCACGCGTCTGGAACAGATTGAACTCGCGCCCGACGCACACTCACCCTCCATTACACCTACCTTGATCGCGAGGCAGCTAGCCCTGACACGGTGCGGGCTGCACTCGAGACGCTGCACCGATCTGGAGTTGGTGCCGTTGCGATTTCGGCTGCCTACGCCGTCGAAGACCCAGAACCGGAGCGTCTCGCGCTTGCCATAGCCGGCGATCTCGGGCTTCCTGCCACAGCGGGCCATCAGCTGACCGGCCTCTACGGTCTGGAAGTTCGCACCGTGACGGCAGCGATCAACGCGAGTATTCTGCCGCGCATGCGTGAAACAACACAGTGGGTACGCGCGGCATTGCGCGAAGCCGGAATCCTCGCCCCCGCTATGATCTTGACGGGCGATCTGAGCGTTGCTCCGATCGATCAACTTGCTGAACTTCCAGCAGCAAGCATGCTGTCTGGCCCAGCCGCAAGTGTCGCAGGCGCGCTCCGGGGACATCCGACCGTCGATGCACTCTTTGTCGAGGTCGGTGGCACAAGTACGAACCCAGGCGTGATTCGCGATGGCCGCCCAGGGCTGCGCTACGTGCGCATTCTGCACTACCCAACCTGCCTGCGCTCTGTCGACGTCCATGTCGCAGGGCTCGGCGGCGGTTCACTGATCCGCGTCGAGCGGGGCCGAATCATCGGCATTGGTCCACGGAGCGCTCACATTGCTGGCCTACCCTATGTCAGTTTCACCAGCGATCTCGAGCCACCCTTTCTAATCACCACGATCGCACCGCAACCGGGAGACATCCCCGATTACGTTGTGGTCCGCGATCGGAACGGGCGAACTGCCGCTTTAACACTGACGGATGCGGCGAATGCACTCGGATTGCTCGCGCCGCACGACTACGCCTTTGGTGACCGTGAGCGCGCCCGCGCCGCGTTCCAACCGCTCGCTGACCTGCTCGGACGCACGGTGGACGAGACTGCACGGGAAGTCTTGGTACGCGCGGTCGATACACTCGTCCCGCTGGCACGAGAACTGATACAGGACTATGAGCTGCAGGAGCCACAACTGATCGGCCTTGGGGGCGGTGCTGGTGTGCTTGCACCGGCACTGGCCCAAAGACTCCAACTTCCCCTCATGATCGCGCAACACGCCGAGGTCATGGCCTCGATCGGCGCGGCGACCACGCCGCTGAATGTGATCGAGGAGGTGCATATCCGTTCCGGATCCGAGCTCCTCGCTGCCATCGAGCGTGTCGAGCGCCGTCTCGTTGCTCTCGTTGCAGATCGACGCAGCGTGCAAGTCGTCGTCGAGCCGATACCGGAAAGGCAGGCCTCACGTATTCGCGCCACGGCCTTTCAGGAGCCATCGACGAGTTCTACCGAGATACGGATCAGTCGCGCCGAGGCCCTGGAATTGGCGGCACAAGCCGTTGGGGTTCCGTCGCACTGCGTCCAACTCCAGTTTGAAAACGCATTCTACCGCTTCTTCACGGCCGTCGTGCGTCGTGGGATCGGTCCCTTCCGGCGTGAGCGCCGGCCACTCGTCGTAGTCGATAGTACCGGTGCAATCTGCTTCCGCGCTGCAGATGGCTGGTGCCGCGCGGTTCGTAGCGCTGCAGAACTTTCGCTCTCGGCCCCAACTGGGGGATGTGCCTGTGCCATTCTTGGCTCGCGCTGTCTCCTCTTTGACCATGCACTCACCCTCCAGGCACCGGCAGATGCTGATGAACCAGGCTGCCTACTCATTGGTCATCCAGTACGTGTGTGAGGAAGCTGATGGTAGTCGTCCGTCCACAGAGCCGGAGAGCGGGCTGGCTTCGTGTCGCTGCGATTGCGGTCGGCATCATGGTACTCGCCATTGCAGCGATTTTCTGGGCGTCGTCGCGCGGGAGTCCTGTTCCCCATCCCGAGATCACTGGCGCGGTTGAGCGGATTCAGGCAGAGCTCGACGTCTTGCAGGTGTCCCTCTACACGGATCAAGTTGTTCGCAATGGACAGGTGCGAGAACCGGAGGAGTACGCTGCTGCACAGACAGCAGTCCAACGGGCTCGGGCTCAATGGGAAGCCATTCGTGAGGCGGTCTCACCGGAATACCGTGATCCCGTAGATCGTCTCTTCGAGGAACTCCAGACTGCTGTCGATACGCGAGCGCCGGCAGCAGAGGTTCAGG
>DAOTWO010000199.1:0-3000 GCA_034435855.1 Thermomicrobium sp.
CGGGCACCTTCGTTGCTGAAGACTCGGGTGGCCAGAATGTGACCGTCGTCTTCCTGCCTGGTCCAGCTGGATCGGGGTGGGCACCGGATACCGTCGATGGCTTCAAGGCGGCCGTGGAGGAGAAGGTTCCGGGCAAGGTGCAGATCCTCGACGTAAAATGGGGCGACACCGGTAAGGACGTCCAAGTCTCCCTCATCGAGGACGCGTTAAACGCTTACCCAGACGTCACCTACATTGTGGGTAACGCCGTCGCTGCGGACGCTGCGCCGGATATTCTCGCGAATCGTGCCAAGAAACCGAAGATCGTGTCCACCTACATCATCCCACCGCTGTACGACAAGATCGCTGAGGGCAAAGTCGCTGCTGCACCGACTGACTTCACTGCCCTCCAGGGTCGCATGGCGGTAGACATGATGGTGCGGATCCTGAACGGGGAAAAGCCAGGTGTCGACTTTCCGTTCCGCGCTGGCCCGATCATTAAGGTTGTCACACCCCAGAACTACAAGGACTTCAAGTACGAGGATATGTTTGGGCCGCGTGATTTCCGCCCGGTCTTCTCAGTGAAGCCGAAGTCCTGACGGAGCGAGCGATGACCTTCCTCTTGCGGGCACACGAGGTCACAAAGCGTTTCCCTGGCGTGCTGGCGTTGGATCGTGTGTCATTCGAGCTCCGTCGTGGCGAGGTGCACGCGCTCGTCGGCGAGAACGGAGCGGGCAAGTCGACCCTGGTCAACATCTTTGCCGGTTCACTCCGCCCGGATGGAGGGACCATTGAGCTCGAGGGGCGACCGGTGCAGATCCGGTCGCCCCATCACGCTCAGGAACTTGGCATACGGGCTGTGTTCCAGCAACTGAGCCTCGTTCCGGCTCTGACCGTCGCGGAGAACATTTTCCTGGGCAGGGAACTGACGGCGCCAGGGCTGTTGCGTAAGCCAGCGATGCGGGCACGGAGTCTCGCCCAGCTTGGTATCTTCGACGCAGGAATTGCGCCAACCACGCGCGTCCGCGATCTCACGGTGCCACAACGTTATCTCGTCGAGATCGCCAAGGCGACACTCGAACACCCGAAAGTTCTTATTCTCGATGAACCGACAGCCTCGCTGACCGATCGTGAAACCGGTGTCCTCTTCCGACTCGTGCGCGAGCTCCGAGCCCAGGGGGTCGGGATCATCTGGATCACGCACCGGCTCGAGGAGCTCTACGAGATTGCCGACCGGGTAACGGTCATGCGTGATGGTCGGCATGTGGCCACGCTATCGGCCCAGGAGACGACGACTGATCGGTTGATTACCCTCATGACCGGCCGTGAGTATGAGCAGATCTATCCAACGCTGCAGCCTGTTCCGCCCGATGCTCCGACCATACTCGAGGTACGAGGGTTGTGCTCAGTCCATGGGCTCCGTAATATCAGCCTCACGCTGCGCACCGGGGAAATCCTTGGGGTCGGAGGGCTGATCGGTTCCGGCAAAGGACTTCTCGGGCGAGCCCTCGTTGGGCTCGAACCCCTCACCGCTGGTGAGATTCGTATCGGCGGCAAGACGGTTCGAGCAGATCACCTCAGCCCGCATGCCATGCTGCGACGCGGCGTGATGTATTTCCCAGCTGATCGTCGTGGCGAAGGACTACTCACGAACCGCTCTGTCCTTGAGAACATGACAATCGCTGCGCTTGCACGCTTCGAGCGGTTGGCCGGGCTCCTGGATAAAGGGAAAGAGCGCCGGGCCGTCGTCGAGTATATTCGGCGCCTCGCCATCGTCCCCCCAAACCCAGCAGCACGGGTCCGCAACCTCTCTGGGGGAAATCAGCAGAAGGTTGCGCTCGCACGAGGGCTAATTCGTGACACACAGGTCTTCATTATGGACGAACCAACGCAGGGCATCGATGTCGGAGCAAAGATCGCGATTTACGAGCTCCTGCACGAACTGGCCCGGCAAGGAGCAGCGGTTCTCTTTATCACCTCGGACATGCTGGAACTTCTGCACGTCTGTCACCGAGTCGCAGTGATGTTTGAGGGAGAACTAGTCGCGACGATTCCTCACCAAGAAGCCAGCGAAGAACGGCTGCTCCAGTACTTCTTCGGGCATATGCGAGAGGAGGGCGGACAGAGCAGTGTCGACGCCGCGTGAGCTGACAACCAGGCGGTTCGCGGCTGTGGGACGTCTCCCGTTTCTCCGGGGGATGCTCGACCAGCTCGGTTTGCTTCCCGTCTTGCTGATCGCACTCCTCATCTTCTTCTCCATCGCTTCGCCGAACTTTTTCACACGCGCGAACCTTTCGACCATCCTGACGCAAGCACTCTTCCTCATCATTGTGTCTGTCGCGCAGACACTGGTGCTTTTGACCGGTGGATTCGACCTCTCAATGGGCTCGTCAATCGCGCTCGTTAGCATCGTCGTGGGTCTTCAACTCCTTGATCATCCCGATACACCGACAACTGGGCTAGCCCTGGCAACCCTGGTCGCCATCGCGGTGGCGACGGGTATCGGGGCACTCAACGGGCTTTTCGTCTCGTTGTTCCGCGTACCACCATTTATTGTGACGCTTGCCATGATGACTGCTGTCTCAGGGCTCGCTCTGCACGTGTCACGGGGTGTCCCAATCTTTGGCCTTCCCAACTACTTTTCAAGCACGCTCTACACTGGGAAAGTACTTAGCATTCCTGTGCCGTGGCTTGTGACAATCCTCGTGCTGCTCGCCATGTATGTTGTCTTGCACTGGACTCGCTTCGGCCGGTACTGGTACGCGATCGGCAGCAACGCGGAAGCGGCGCGACTTTCCGGCATTGCGGTCCGCTTTTATCTGTTCCTGGCCTACACAATTGCTGGCGTACTGGTGGGCATTACTGGGCTTCTGTTGACAGCCCGAGTCGGCTCTGGTGAACCGACCTTAGGTGCCAGTTTCCCGCTCGAGTCCATTGCGGCAGCGGTGCTTGGTGGCGTTTCGATTCGGGGTGGCGAGGGAAACTTGTTCGGCGCCGCCTTAGGTGCAGTTTTCCTCGTGA
>DAOTWO010000200.1:0-1678 GCA_034435855.1 Thermomicrobium sp.
GTGGGACGGTTTGGGCAGTTCATCCAAGTGGTCAGCCGGTTGAAGGGTTTCCTTGCTTCCGATCTATCGGTGAATTGCCGGCGGTGCCGGACTGTGCGGTGATTGCCCTCTCACCGGAGAACACGCTGGTTGCGTTTCGTGAGCTAGTGGAACTTGGTGTGCGGGCTGCTGTGATCCTGGGGTCTGGGTTCGGCGAAGCAGGACCGGAAGGGCAAAGGATCCAAGCAGAGCTCGTGAGCCTCGCCGAAGAGCATGGAGTCGCTGTCTGCGGACCGAATTGTCTTGGCTTGATCGTTCCTGACGAAGGAGTGACGCTCACCGGTTACCACCTCCCGGAGGATCTCGCATCTGGTGCGGTGGCAGGGGTCGTCCAGAGCGGTTCGGTCTTCTGGTCACTTGCCCATAACACACGCGGCATTCACTTCCGGTATCTTGTCTCGAGTGGGAACGAAGCGCTTTTAGATGCTGCGGAATACTTGGCCGCTGCGCTCGAAGATCCTGCGGTCAAACTCCTGGTGGCCTTCCTGGAGACAGTGCGTAATGGACCTCGCCTCCTCGAGGTTGTTGAGGAGGCTCACCGTCGTGGTGTTCCGGTGGTCGTTCTGAAGGTGGGGCGCTCGGAAGCGGGTCGGGCAGCGGTGCTGGCCCACACCGGAGCACTGGCTGGATCACACGAGGTTGTGGCCGGAGTCCTCAACCAATACGGAGTGATCCGAGTTGACACGCTCGACGAACTCTACGATGTTGCCGAGTTCCTCTTGGCTGGTCGACTGCCGGCGACGAATCGAGTCGGTGCAGTAACCGATAGTGGTGGCGAAAAGACACTGATCTTGGATTGGGGAGAGCGAGTTGGTATCGCCTTCCCGCCATTGGACGTACAGACTGCGGAGCGTCTGCGCGGCGTCCTCGCGCCGTACGTGCCGATCAGCAATCCACTTGATGCGTGGGGAGCCGGGAACTTCGAGGAGGTCTACCCCGTTGCACTGCGGGCGTTGGCGGACGATCCTGCAGTGGACACCGTGGTGCTCGGTACGGATATGGTGCGGGAGACGGAGGAAGCGCAACTGTATGCACAGGCTCTGCTGGAACTCTCTCGATACACAGCAAAGCCGATTGCCGTGGTAACGAACCAGGCAAACGGACTCGACAATACGGCTGTGAGCAGGTTACGAAGTGCCAGTATCCCAGTCTTGCAAGGAACCGAATACGGCTATCGGGCTATCGCCCGCGCAGCGTGGTACCGGCAATGGCGCGAGCGGCCGCGACCTCAGCCGCAGAGACCGCGCGAACTGGACGAGCTCCGTGCGGCGCTGTCGGGCGCGCTGAGGAGTAGTCCGATACTCGGTGAATACGAAGCAAAACGGTTGTTTGCTCTCATCGGCTTACGGCATCCGCAAGAACGGTTGGTGCACACGCTGGAGGAAGCGCTGGCGGCAGCCGAAGAGCTCGGGTATCCAGTTGTCCTCAAAGCCGTCGGACCGCATCTGTTGCACAAAACGGAGCGTGGGGCGGTGCGGCTTGGGATCAGTGGGCCGCGCGAATTGGAGCGAGCATGGCTGGAGATGAGTAAGCGAATCGCTGAGTTCCAGCCCGGGGGTGTGACTGGCTTCCTTGTGCAGGAACAAGTACCTCCTGGATTAGAGGTGATTCTCGGCTGTCATGACGATCCGACGTTCGG
>DAOTWO010000201.1:0-2551 GCA_034435855.1 Thermomicrobium sp.
GAGTTGAGGTACGAAGCGAGGACGGGTTGACAGGGGGACGATTCCATGGTATCGTGATATCGCGATATCGAGGAGGCCGGGCCAGCAAGGTATGGGTGAGCTGCTGGTAGGCCGGCCGGCGCTCAAACTCGAGATTGCGATTTCGGTCCCGCTCGATTTGACCTCTGTGATCTCACTGGTCTTTCGAGCGACGGACACGCGCCGGTTCGAGCGTTGGCTGGTCGATGCGCGGAAAGCGCTCGGAGCCGAATGGGAACACGATCTTGACACGCTGCTCGGTTTTTCGGGCCGGCTTCTGTACTACGTTGAAGAGTTGCTGATGTCGTTTGATCCGTTTCGGCCCGAACACCGTGAGGCAGGGTTTGAGGAATACGTGGCTCACCTGAAGCGCCTCCCGGCCTGGGCCTACCGGAGCATGGCGATTCAAGCCATGTTGCGGGTCTACCTCGATCGCGGGGCACTCGAGGTGCCCCCCGAGTCGGACGATCCGGCTGTGTGGCGGGCGTTCTTTGAGCCCGGCATCACGCGGGCGGATGGCGACGAGGTGGTCCGACTCGTGCTTGCACCTGAACAGCTCAAGGAGCGGACCGTTCGCTTGCTGGAGCGCTTCTGGCGGGAACTCTACGCCGCGGAATTCGAGCGTGCCTTACCCGTTATGCGCCGGGCAGTACGGCAAGCGCGAGCGACCACCTTCTCAAGTGTGGCGAATGCCTTTGAGGAACTGAGTGGTCATCGCTTGCCGGACGAGGTGCAGCTGGCGCTCCCGCGCGTTGAGCGGGTCACGTTCAGTCCGTCCTATTACTTGGGAAACTTTGTGCAATTCATCCTTTACCCGCCAGAACTGATCCTGTACTTCAACTGCCAGCGCACCAGTGCGGCGACGCAGCCAGCGGAAGGCTCGGTGATCTCACCTGATCTTCTGCCAGGCCTCCGGGCACTCGGCGATGGAACGCGCCTGCGAATCATTGAACTTCTACGGAACGGCGAACGGTACGCTCAAGAGATTGTTGGCATGTTGGGCATCAGCCAGTCAGCCGTCTCACGTCACCTGGCGATGCTCGAGGCCGCGGGAATTGTCACCGTGCGGCCTGCCAACGGGATGAAATACTACGCGATCAACTCCCAGCGTCTTCGGCAGATCGCTGAGGAGCTGGAGCGGATCGGTTCGGTCGACGTTCGCGCGACCGAGCGAGACAATTCAAACGGTTCGCGTGCGGTATCATCACCGCACGCCGCGGGTTGGTCGCTGCTGGCCGAGGACAAGCCACCTCACCCCGCCGTCGGGTGAGGCCAGGCACCTCCTCTAACTGCCCTCTTCCGCGATCCCGCAATGGGATCGCGCCCCTCAAAGCGACCCGCACCCAGTTCGGTCGGTCTCGGCCCCGGTCGAACTGTGATCGCCCTCCTTCGGCGATCGGCCCGTGCGACGACGGGGACGCCGGTCCCCTTCGTCTTTTCTGTGGGGGCAGTGGGATCTACCACTGCCCCCTGCGTTTTTAGCGTCCTCCTGCCACATTCCGGTCCGTTGGCGGTCTGTGTGGATCGCTTTCGCTCGAGCTGAGAACCACGTGGAGCTTCTCCGGATTTTCAGGAGCAGATCCCCTATGCGTAGGTAGCCACGAGTCATCCGCTGACCAGTACAGCGTTTGGCCTCAACCGGCTCCTGGGTGAAACGGCTCTGACGATACCAGTACACTGGTCAGGCAAGGCGCTGCCTCACTGCCCCCGTCTATCGGTTGGTCGATGTCAGGGAGGAGCTCCGCCTGTGCGCATCAGAGCCGTGTGTCGACATGAAGCCGATATCCGCAACTCTCCCGGTAGACCGGCTGATCTCCTCGGGACAAGGCGAAAGATCTGGAACCTTCCGTACAACCGGGGAGTTCTGACACCCTCCGCTTGTGGGCAAGCAGAAAACGGGGCCGTCGTATGACGGCCCCGGGTACAGGGAGGGAGGGAGAAGTGGTCGAATGGGGCGAAACAACAACGGATGCGTCGGGTGTCTGTAGTCGTTCGGACGCTGTACGTACGGATTCTAGGCAAAATGATAACTCGACGTTTCCATCGCTGTCAATCCCGATACCCGGAACTGCATCAATTGAGCCCGGCGGTTTGAGGCGACGAAAGCGGTCGGGGACCAGCCTGAAGAGTGACTCCGAGCGCAACGAGCAGCTTGCTGCGGGTTGGCTGGACGCGATTTCAAGAGACGGGCGCTCAGGAGGAGTACGCGTGAATCGCATTGCTCCCCGAGGAGGCGGGCGCTCTGCGTGCATTGCCTGCACCAGGGGGGAGCGCTATACTGAGTGCGGACCGTGCTAGGCGGGGAGCTAGCGGTGCCCTGGACCCGCAATCCGCTCTAGCGGGGCTGAATTCCCTCCCGAGGTCCGGTCCTTTGGGACTACCTGGGCCACGTGGCGTGGATGGTTGGGTCCCACGCGGCGAGGTGCCGTGAACCTGGTCAGGGCCGGAAGGCAGCAGCCATAAGCGGTTTCCCTCGGGCGACGTGGGAGTGCCTGGCCGGAGTCGGCGAGCCCAGTGCAAGCTGGAGGAACGC
>DAOTWO010000202.1:0-3165 GCA_034435855.1 Thermomicrobium sp.
GCAAAGAGCAGCGCGAGCAACGGAATCAGCACCATCGCGCCGATCCGTGCCGCTTCCAGAACGCGATCCATCAGCGCTGGGCCAGCCACCGCTTCCTCTGCCGTCGCCGTTGCGAACGGGACGACGCTCACCGTGACTTGATCACCACGCTCCGGTACGATCCCTGCCGCCGCCGCCACCAGATCCCGTACCTGCTCGGCTACGGCAGGATCTACCGCCGCGCTGTTCAGCACGACCGCCACGGAAAGCCTCTGAATCTTTCCTGGTGCTTGGACGACACGCTCCACCTGTCGGGAGAGTTCGTAGTTCACCGTGCTCTCCCGCAGCTCGCTGCGCTGCTGGTTCTGCCCAGCCGCCCCTTCTTGATAGGTGTCTACGTTGCTGTCCACCCCCGGCACACCAATCGGGCCCGTCGCCGTCCCTTCCGTCGTCTGCACACGCTCCTGTTGGCTGCGCACCTGCGGCTGGGTACCGTTTGGACTGTAAATTTCGCTGTCCACCTGCCGCTGATCCCAGTCAAAGCTCGCACTAACTTGCACAGCCGCGTTATTGTTCCCAACCACTCGTGCGACGATCGTCTGGAGCTGCGTCGCCATCGCCGTCTCGAACGCTCGCTGTGCCTTGAGGTGATCGCTCATCCCACCAGCCGCCGCTACGCCACCCCCTGACCAGAGCGCATTCCCGCTCTCATCCACCACCGTGACGTGCTCCGGCTGTAGCCCCGGGACAGCGGCCGAGACCAGGTGCACGACACCGCGCACCTGCTCGTCCGTGAGCCGACTCCCCGGTCTCAACTGCAGGACCACTGCTGCCGTCGTCGGCTGCTGCTGCTCGGTGAACAGCGACTGCTCGGGAATGACTAGGTGTACGCGTGCTAACCGCACCCCGTCGAGTTGGCTGATCGTCCGCGCCAACTCCCCTTCCAACGCCCGTTGGTAGTTCACCCGCTGCTGGAAGTCGGTCACCCCAAACGAGGACCGGTCGAACAGCTCAAAGCCGAGTGTCCCGCTTTTTGGTAACCCCTGCGCTGCCAGGGCCAGTCGCAACTTGGCAACCTGATCGACCGGCACACTGATGGCAGTCCCATCATTCGAGAGCTTGTACGGCACTCCCTGCTGCCGGAGCTGCTCGATAATCGCTGCTGCATCATCTGCCGAAAGTCCTGAGTAGAGCGGCGCATACTGCTGCGGCGGCTGAATGAGGAGCAGAAGCGCGACGGCAAAGATCGCCGTCAGGCCAACGGCGACAATCGCCACCCGCCGGTTCTGGCTGAGCCCGTCCCAACGCTCTCGGAGAAGCTCCCAGTATGGTGCAAACCGTCGCAGCATGGTGCTCGCTCGTTCCGTCTACCAATTAGATCGGCATCGACATGACTTCACGGTAGGCCTCGAGCGCTCGGTTACGGATCTGCAGTGCTGCCTGCAACCCAATCGACGCTGTCTCCAAGGCCACCATGACCTGGTGCAGGTCAACATCTTCTCCGGCTGCCAGTGCGAGGGCCAGCCGATCAGCCTCGTTCAACTGCTCGTTCAGCGCTCCAAAAGCCCTCTCTAACACCTCGCCGAAGGAGGGACCGCTCGGTTTCGACACCGGCGATGCTGTCCCACTGCTGACCGGCGCAATCTCTCCTGTGATCGGTGCAACCGGCGCAATGCTCATCTTGTTCCCCTCTCCACCGTGCGACAAAGGCTCACGCTCGGCCGATGCTCAATGCCCGCATCGCCATCGCCTTGAGTGACTCCAGTACCGTCACGTTCGCCTCATACGCCCGGGTTGCAGCGATGAGATTCGTCATCTCGCTCACCACATCGATGTCCGGGTAGCGGACAATCCCGTTCGCATCAGCATCCGGATGACTCGGATCGTAAACCTCGCGCACTGCCCCCTGGTCGACGACGATGCCAGCGACGTGAACGCCGCGCGCAACGCTCGGCGGTGTCTGCACGATCCCTGTCCGTGTCTGCAGAAGACGAGCAAACGGACTCGGCTGCTCTGTAGCAAAGATGACCTGTCGTCGCAGGTACGGTCCCCCCTGCGGCGTCCGTGTCGTGTCCACATTCGCCAAATTCGACGCCGTCACATCCATCCGCACTCGTTGTGCCGTCAGAGCCGACAGGCTGACTCGCATCGTCCCCAAAAACCCCATCGGCACCTGCCCTCCTGCTTCCCTGCCCTTCGTTTGCATGACCAACACTACGCATCAGCCGGCAACTTGCCGATATCCTGACGGTCGGAAGCAGGGGAGGGACGGAAGTCCACACTACTCCGGTACCAAGTGGCGGGCCCCACACGCGTGGGCTTGCAGTGCCGAGACGCTCGAGCATCTTATGCGGGTGCTAGCAAGCCAAACACGCGTGGGCTTGCAAGTTTCCCCCTAACCGTCCCGAGCCCCAGACCGCGACACGGCCCCGGGAACGCGGCGCCTCACAGCCAAAGCCCCTTGCTTTGTGCAGCTGCGCACGCAAGTGCAATCGACGATGGTGCGTCTCGGCTCGGTTGGCAACAGGATAATCTGCCTACGAAACGCCCACTATGCTGCTCCTGTGGCGGAGGGAGGGGCATCACCCCGAGGATCTGACAGGGAAAGCACGAGGAGGAGCAGACGAGAGGAGCAGGTCTGCCCTGACTTGCTTCACACCCTACTCAACAAAACCATCCCTCGACCCCTTCTAGCCGAGGACCACGCGCTGCCTTCGGCGCTCCCCAATGAAGGGGCTGACCCTGCGCATGCCTTTCTCCCGTGAGCACAGCCCCATTGCACCCCGTTGGCACACTGCTCGCCTTTCGCGTAAGAGCGGGAAATACGGTCTCGCCCCGTCTATATGATGGAAACGGCCTTTCTCTCGTGTCGGAGAAGATACCAGGCTAACCAGCGCCGGTCTGCAATGCTTGTTTCAGACCGACCGATCACCACAGAAACTGGTACCGCCCCGGGGGCGCACACCGCAGTCTTCCTCCAGCCGAAAGACATCATCTCTCCGTGACGCAAGAAGAGGGTCTGGGGAGAAATTGCCGCTACCAGCAAGATTCCGCAGGATCGAGCACTACTGACCCTGCCCCCAGAACCACAGCTCGAACAGCTCGCAGGACATCCACACCACCTGAGTGACAGGATGAGCGCCCTCCTGTGGAAACCACGATTACTCACCCCCGCCCTGCCCAGTC
>DAOTWO010000203.1:0-7191 GCA_034435855.1 Thermomicrobium sp.
GCGAGATGCGACGCGCTGGTGAGCTGCCACGGGACATGCAGTTCAAGGTCAGTGTCCTCATGGGTGCAGCGAACCCCGCCTCGGTCAAGCTACTCGTGTAGCTCGGAGCTGATACCTACAACGTGGTGACCGACCTTACGCTGGCGCAGCTCGCAGCGATCCGCGCAGCGGTCGACGTTCCGCTTGATGTGTATGTTGAGGTGCCGGATGACGTCGGCGGGTTCGTAAGACATTACGAGATTGCCGAACTGGTGCGGGTCTGCGCACCGGTCTACCTCAAGTTTGGGCTTCGTAATGCGCCGAACATCTATCCGTCCGGGAGGCACCTTGAGGACCTTGCAGTGCGACTGGGTCGGGAGCGGGTGCGGCGAGCCGCCATTGGGCTGATGATGCTTCACCGCTATTATCCGGATGCCGTGGGGTCTCGACCCGGAGCGCGGCGGCTAGCCATTCCAGTGGTGGAAGCGTAGCGCAATTGCACCGTTTCGTGTGCTACCGCTGTCAGCAGGACTTGCAAGAATACTCCTGAGAGAAGCCTTTCAGGTGTTCTGAAGAACAATGACGGTAGGCCGGTGGGTAACGTGACAAAGGGTGCCCACCGGCCTACCCGCCGAGCGCGTCAGGAACGTGGACGACGGCCGATGCGAACCGGGTAAGGACGGTGCACTTGGCGCAGACGGATTGCCAAGCTGGTCGTCCCGAGCCCCGCGAGCGTTAGGAGCACGAAGTACAGCGTGGCTCTTGTCCTGGGCTTACCTGTCGCTGGTAGAAGATTGTGTGTATGAGCTGCTGCAGGGTCACTCTCCGAGTGATTTCCATGGGGGTCGTGAGCATGGCTTGCGGCAGGGGTAGAAACGTGATCATGGCTATGTGGGAGCGCATCCCCGCTCTGGTGCTCAGCAATGCCATGGGCATGCCCGTGCTGATCAGATCCTGGATGATGAGGCTCGTGCGCTGAGACATCATGTTGATGGCCATGGTCGCTCGCTCCAAATCCACTGTGACTGTGGCCACCACCGCTGCCGCCGTGGTCATGGCCGCCGCCACCGCTGCCGCCGTGGTCATGGCCGCCGCCGCCACCGCTGCCGCCATGGTCATGGCCGCCACCGCCACCGCTACCGCCGTGGTCATGGCCGCCGCCGCCACCACCGCCGCCGCCGTGGTCGTGGTCATGCCCGTCGCCGCTGCCGCCACCGGAGCTGGTTACCCTGGCATTCGCGATCAGGGCGGCGAAACCACCGTCAGTGGAGCCAATCCCATCGCGGATATCTTCATTGAGAAGTTGATCAGGGTTGTTAATGACCAGTGGACCGTTCCATGGGTCGAATCCGATGACTGTCTCTCCGCTCCAGATCGGCCGCACTTGCTGCCAGCCGGTCGGCGGGATTTCTGAGACACGAATCGGGTGAGTAGTGATCTCGCGCCACTGGTCGAGCGAGACAGGAACAGAGCCGCAAGTCTCAAGGAGTACTGAACCCGGGTTTTGGATAGAGGGTGTCCCGGGACAAGAGAGCGTGTGCTGGGACGAACCGAGATCGACAGTGACGACAGGGCTAGCTCCGAACGGTGGTTCAGCCCACAGCTTGAATACATAGAGAGGAATATTCTCTCCAAAGACGTTCTGAAGGGTTAGCCAGCACGACCCGTCGGAGGCAATTGTCGTGCCTGTTGGGCATGGGTCAGACCAGGTCAGTTCGGCGGGATCCCAAGGTACTGGCGTCCACGGCGGCGAGAGTGGGTCGCGGCTGATCGTCATCGTCATACCATGCTGCCAGGGAAGGACCAGCGGGTCGGGGGTGCATTCGAAGGAATGAGCCGTCGGGCCAGGCGTACACGTGAGGAGAGTAGGCTGTCCGTTAGCGGTAATCGTAACGTGATAAGGGCCCGCCGGAACCGTACATCCAAGAGCCGGGTCGCAATTCAACCAGGCGACACGGACACGAAGAAGTCGCGTACCGGCTGGACGGTTGTGTAGCGAGACCGTGCATTGAGAACCATTGCAACTCCAGTTTGGTGGCAACGTTGTTCCGTCCCAGGTGCCTGGCGGATAGGCAGGCTCCCACCCCGGTGGTGGGGTTTCCACGAGCACAAGAGGTGTCTGCTGCAGGTTCATTCCGGAGAGATCAATCGTTGCTGAGCCACAGGACTCGTTGGTTGACTGCGTTCCGGGGCAAGAGAACGTTGCGAGCGTCGTATCACCGGCACGCAGCTCAATGCTCGCTGTCTGATTGGGGGCACCTGTCAACCAGGTCTTGACGACGTTGAATTGGAGAAAGGAGGAACTACTCGCACCATACGTGTTATGGATTTGAAACTCGCAGAACCACTGACCTCCTCCAGACGAAAAACACCCGCGAGCATTGGGACCGATGGTGAAGAAGCCTGTGCCCTGCGTTGGGGCCCAGCCCGGTGGCGCATCTTCCCAGATCCGGATGATTGGATTTTGGGGCTGGCCGGGCAAGGTGATGATTCCACAGACCTCCCACGTAGACGTCATCGGGCACGCGACGGAGTAAACGGTTCCGTCAACGGCAACATGGATCACCGCCGGTGTTGCAGGAGGATCGGAGTTTCCGAACCATCCCTTACTAATGACGAGGATCGGCTGTGCATTTGCATTACGAATCTCAAGTAAGCAATTGTCACGGTACGACGACATCGACGAGCAGGAGAAGAGTCGATCTGGGTCGTCTTGGTTCCAATGGAACCAGCCGACGCCGGTTACAGGCGTGACCCCTGGGATGGGGTCCTCGGTGACATGGAAATATGCATTGCGGACCCAACCTGGAAGATCGAATGTCCGTGGATTGCAGGCATAGTGAATCTCGGTGCCGAACATGCCACTCGGGTCGTGCCAGACGTAGCAGGTAATTGTCCGCTGCAACGTCTGGCCAGTCGGACCGTAGAAGGTAAGTCGAATCGTAGTTTGTGTCCCCGGGGGCGGACCGTACTGCCATCCAAGCCCAAATGGCCAAGCACGCTTGGTGACGCGGAGTCGCACTGGTGGTTCCGGTTCATTGACGAGATAAACGGTACAGAAGGATCCCGCGCAGAACCATCCAGCCGGCAGTTGCCCCTGACCGTCCCAGGTACCCTCTCCGCTCGTCACTGTCCAACCAGCTGGTGGTGATTCCACCACACGCACCATGCGGAACTCCGTTTGGCCGGGGACAACGACCGTACCGCATTCTTCGTCAGCAGCTGCCCCAGGACACTGGAGCGTGTGCGACTCATCGTTTACCGTGACATGCACTGTGGCGGGTGTTCCGGGTGGGGTGCCGTCCCAGTGTTTTTGGACTCGTACGATGACCCGGTCGGATCGGTGGTTGAACAGGAAGAACGCCCGACAGGGCAACCCGGTGGGACAGACATATTGGGAAACGTCAAGGGCCCCGAATGACCTCCATCCAGAGAGGGGGGACTCCGTGATGTCGATTGTGGACGGATCAGTCCCGTGTGGCAAAAGGAGCCGGCCGCAGGATACCTGCTCATACGGTTGCGCGCCAGCAGGGCAGGTTAGCGTTCCAACCGGAGAGCCCGCGACCGAGACTGTCACCGGTACCGGCTGTGCTGGTGGTGCAGTCGCTGGTTCCGGATCCCACCACCATTTCCCAACATACACAACCACACCATCGGGACCATTCACTACATCATGCGGGCAGATCGGGCGCCAGAAGGGATCCCACTCCACCCGTCCCGGGCAGGTCTGGACGCCGTTCCAGGTGAAACCATGGCCGATGCCGTCGAGCGGTCGAACCCCCGGGATCGGATCCTCGGCGACGTCGTACGTCACCGGTCCGTTACCGCCGGAAGGAACAGGAACAAGCGGTGCACAATCTACAAAGAGCTGGTCTGGATTGTAGGGGCAGGTCACTGTCGTGACCTGAGCGCCAATCGTCACCGTGATCTGAGCAGGTACCCCCGGATCATCAACGAAAGTCCAGCGCTTTCGCACTTTGATGAAGCCACGTGGTGGATCTTTTTCGTTCGTAAAGGGCCCAAGTTGACAACGGATGTGCCCCTGGGAAATCCACTCGCACGGTAGTGTGTGAAGATCAAATTGCGAGGGCGAGGCGAAAAACACCCAGCCTGAGGGTCCTGCGGTCTCAGTGACCTCAACGCTGCTCCAAGGTGTCAGTCCGGGCAACATGGCTGAAGGATCGGTGGGTGTGCAAGCGATCGGGGTACCGAGCTGTGCAGGATCGGTCGGAGGTGGACAGTCGTAGGTAAGAGTGTTTGCTCCACTACTGACCGTCAGTTGTGCCGGGCCAGGCGGTACCACATCACCAATCCATTGTTTGCTCACCGTGAACTGGGCTGAGACTGGTTGTGAGGTAGCCGGACGGTTGATGAACTGGGCCACACAGGAACTATAATAGCACCGCCAAAGAAATCCATGGTAGTGGTCATTCGGATTGCCATATGGTGGGGGAGGGAGATACAGAATTGGAATGGTATGTTGCCCGCTACTTGGTTGAGCCGTCCACCCAGAGGGAATGGTTTCAGTGACGGTGATCTGAGAACCAACTGGTGGACGCTCCTGGAGAAAGAAGTAGCAGCGATCGGTCTCGGTGAGCATGGGAGTTGCTGGAGACTCGACGACGCAAGAGTCTGTCAGGAGTGGAGTGCCGTTGGGGCTCGTGATCTGTACCTGGATTGTCGTCGTCACTCCTGGTGGCACAAAGCTGCCACTTCCTTCCCACTCTTTGCGCACTTCCAGGAACCAGTTCGAACTGAGTGGGGTTATGCCGGCCCCGAACGGATCGGACGGTGGGTCTGAAGCTTTACTACCGTCGCTAGTGCCTTCGCTGTCAGCTGGGGGGGCAGGTGGTATGCAGTCCAGACGCTCGAGTTGTAGTTCACCGACCCATGACGGATCCGCAATGATCGCCCGTATGGTCTCTAAAAAGACTGGGGTTGCGGGATCGCGCTGGATGGAGAACCGTGTTGCGTCTTCTCCGACCCTCTCCACGGGAAGTTGCTCTGTGGTTGTTTGGCCGGTGCTCGCATCGCGCCACAGAAGTTCCACGAGGATGTCTTTGGGCTCGAGACTTGGGACAACTGCACCCTCCACGGCGAATGACTGACATGGTCCGGTGCCCAGCGCTCGCTCGACCACCCGCTCTGTCTCAGCGACGATCGGTGTCGATGCCCCCACGATCATCAACAGTACGACGACGAGAGTGAACCACCGCCAACGCATGTTATTCCCCTGGGGTCTCTCGTCCCTAGAACCCTTCAGCCGCTGTCAGGTGGAACACGAGCGTCTCCTACCTGTATCACGCTCGACATCCTAAGTCGCTATCTTTGGGATAGCAAGTCAGGAAAACCTCGACGTTTTACCCTACTCAGGGGGGCGTGCTCGGTACGGCGAGCAGAGCATCGACGTGAGGCCGCCAGCGTGCAACGGTCAGAAGTGGCTCGGCGTTCGAGCGCGGTTTTCGCTTCACATGAGGTCGAGAGGAAGGGGAGGCAGGCGGCACCAACGGTCCTACCCAACGGCGTGCAGTTAGTGCCACGTGTGCTAGCGGCCGGACGTGCAAGCTGCGTGCAAATCGAGAGACGTACTTGGTCAGTTGAGCGCTTGAAGGCGGAGTCGCGCATCGGGGATCGTGCCTTGGGGGTCTGCGGGCTCTCGTCCCGATGCTCCAGGGGTTGTGTTGCAATCGCACTGCGTTGACCCATGCCTCCACTTCTCCAAAGGAAAGGGCGCTGGGTAAAAGGTGTAGGTATCGTGGGCCTCTCAGAAGACATGAAGTCGTGGTGCAGAGACCAGCTCCTGCCGGGCCCACGATGGTTTAGAGGCTTCTGCGAGGTTGAGCAATCAACGACGATCCCTGGCGCGCATACCATGGCGAAGAGCAAGGCGCTCGAGGACCTTTGACGCGCCGAAAGTGCTCGTCAATATGACGTGTACGAACTGATAGAGACTCCCAAGTTATTTGTCTCTCGTATGGATACAGTTAGTAACGCAGCGGTATGATCACCGTCACATTCGTCCCCAAAAGCACTGAGAACTTCGCAGCGTTTACCATCATCTCCAAGCATACCGGAGTGTTGCAGATCTATTCCTTTGATCTAACACCCACCATAGTCGAAACGCTTTGCTTGCTGCAGCAGCGATCCCCCGCTGCTCGGGGTCATGAGGGTCGTGTCACCACCCTGGATGAGGACGAAGCATTCCCTGGCAAGAAGGAATGTACAGTTGGTGAGGATACTACCATGCCACATGTCTCTGGTGGGTTGGTAGGATACGACGGGCAGATTGGTGCACCGGTTTCTCGGAGGAGGTCATCGCTTGACGAACCGTGGAACCATCACTCGACGCCGTTTTTTCGTGGGCTTTGCTCTGATGCCCGTCCTTGCTGCCTGCGGGGGTGCGCGTTCATCCAGGAGCCCGGAACTTGTGGCGTGGCCGTCGCAGGATCGCTGGCCACCGATCTTTTACCAAGCCTCTCCGGAAGCGCAAGAGGCATACCGCTACGCGGTGGCACACCCCGAAATTCTCCAGTATTTCCCGTGCTATTGCGGCTGCGGCGAATTAGGGCACCGCTCGGTCCTGGACTGTTCGATTGAGGAATTCCGTCCAGACGGTTCGGTGGTACTTAGTCGTATGACCTTTGGCTGAGCGATTTGCATTGACATCACGCGTGACGTGATGCGGCTGAGAGCTGAAGGGCGATCGCTTCGGGAAATCCGCACCTATATCGAACAGGTCTACAGTAGCTACGGCCCGGGAACAGACACGCCATGGCCACCATGAACCACGGGTGGTGCATATCCGCTGCGGCGTGCCTCGAGTGCGCTGATGCCCACAGTCGCGCGTCCTCTCCGCAGGTGCAGCAAGCGCATGTGCCAAACTGCGGATCTCACCAGGCCCTCTCGGGGTATTCCGACGCTTTCCTTGGCCGCCTTCGCGCACGAGTGTGTGTCAGCGGGTTAGAGAGCCGCAGATCGGCGAGCGTACGACGACAGGCATCGATTGCAGTCCCCGGACGATCGGAGCACGCGTGTCATTGAAGAAGGCGTGTGGCGCGCTTGAGTAGCTCTAGAGTTGAAACTCCGTGGCTGCGGCCTCGAGGAAACGAAGAAGTCGTTCTACCTCACTGGGCGGAATATCCAGATCTGCCTCGCCGGAGCGACCGAGCAGTGGGTAATGCAGTGATCGCACTTGTTCGATCGAATTGCGGG
>DAOTWO010000204.1:0-4143 GCA_034435855.1 Thermomicrobium sp.
GCGAAGCGGTCCTGTACTGCTTGGAGCGCCTGAACCAGTCCTTCGCGCCCTTTCGCGTCCTGCGTGCCGAAGCCTTCGTCGATCACGAGCGTCTCCAGACGCCGACCCGCGCGTTGTGCTAGGAGCAGGCTCAAGGCAACACGCAGAGCAAAGTTGATCCGAAAGGCCTCGCCACCACTATAGAGTTCGTACGGCCGCTGTCCGAACTCGTCGCTGATCAGGATATCAAGTGTTTCAATTGCTCCGTCACCGCTCGCCCGATCGCGCTGCGTTGCGAAGTCGACCCGCAAGGTGTTCCCGGGTAGGCGGTCGAGGATCTCGTTGGTCACGTCGGCAAGTTCGGGGAGCACGTTCTCGAGGATAAGCGTCTGGATACCATGCTTCCCGAAGGCATGCTCGAGTTCCTCGAGAACAGCGTGCTCCCTGGCCAGGCGCTCGAGTTCGGCTTCGATCTCGCGAGCGGCCGTTGCGGCGTTTTCGGCATCTTCCAACCGCTGGCGTGCTGCCCCTCGTTCTGCTTGGGCTTGGTGGAGTTCTGCCTCGGCCATCGCCACTGCCTCTTGTGCCGCTGCTACGGCTTGCTCTGCCTCCACCAGCTCAGCTTCTGGGTTGGGCAGCTGGGCGAGTTCGTTCTGGAGTTCGGCGAGCTGCTGCTCAATCGTTGCGCGTTGCGCCGCAAGCTGGCTCAGTTGCTGGGTTCCAAACTGAATCGTGAGCCGGGCCTGTTCGAGCATTCGGAGTTCCTCCTGGACCGGCTCGAGTTCGCGGGCGCGGCGCTGGAGTTCGGCGTGACGATTGGCATCGTACGGCAGTTCCGCAAGCTGGCGTTCGAACTCCGCGAGTCGGGCGGCTAGTACACCAATTTGCACGTCATGCTCTTGTGCCCAGAGAAGTTCCTCATGCTGTCGTTCAAGCCGGACAAGTTCCTGTTGTACGACCACAAGTCGCTCGAGGCGGGCGGTGACGCGACCAATTTCCGCTTGAAGATCGGCCTCGCGTTGCAGAGCATTCGCAAGTTCCTGCTGGCGCCGTTGCAGTTCTTTCACCTGAGCATTGAGGCGATTGACCTCCTCGCCCAAGGAGTCAAATTCCTTGCGAACCGCTTGACCCTTTGTGAAGAGTTCTGCCCGTTGTCGTGCCCGATCCTCTTCAGAGAGCGGGCGGAGGCAGACAGGACACACGGCACCAATCTCGTCCAAGCGTGCCAGCTGTGCAGCCAGATCCTCCAGCTCTTTCCGAAGTTGCTTGCCGAGCGTCACGAGCTCGGCCTGCTGTGTGCGCAGATCTGAGAGCCGATCGCAAAGTGCGTGGTATTCCTGACGGAGTGCCGCGAGCCGCTCGAGTTCTCCGGAAAGGCGGGCACGCTCCGCTTCGAGTACTGGCTGCTGGCGAAGTTCTAGTTCTCGCTGGCGCCGCTGCGTTTCGACGGCATGCAGTTGAGCGACGAGTTCGCGACGGCGAGCTTCGAGCTCACGTTCAGTCCGGCGAATCTCGTCGCCGAGTTGCTCGCGAGTGACGGCAATGCGCGCGATCTCGTCGAGTTCTCGTCGAATTCGCTCGAGTTCACCCGCGCGCTGGCGGATGTCCGCCTCGTGCCTGAGAAACCGCTGGTACCGTTCGAGATCTTGTGCGAGGCGACCTTCTTCTTCGCGCAGGCGCTCGAGTTGGTTGATAAGTTCGCTCTGCTGCCGCTGGCGCTCTCGATACCGTGTCACCTCGAGCTTAAGCCGCTGCAGGCGCTCTTGCCGAGCGGCGAGATGCTCGCGGTGGTGCGTCAGCCGCTCTTGGCGGACACGGATAACTTCATCCAGTTCCCGCACTTGAGCCTGGAGAACCGGGACCATGGCTGCCCGAGTACGGAGGAGTTCGAGTTCCTGCTCGCGACGGATCCGCTCCTCGCGGAGTCGTTTCCCTTCGTCTCGGGCGAGTTCGCGATAGCGCTCGTAGCGGTCAAGTTCCAGGAGTTCGGCGAGAATCCGTTTCCGCTCGGCGGGCGTTTTGCGAGTAAACTCGTCTGCCTTGCCTTGCAAAAGGAAGACCGAGTTGACGAACGTGGTGTAGCTGATCCCAAGCAGGCGGTCGATCTCTCGCTGTACGGCCTGTTTCCCACCGGACGCCAGTGGGTACCAGCCGTCATCACGACGAACATGCAGTTCGAGGAGCGACCGTGTCCGGCCAGCTGCGGTGTAGCCGCGGACGACACGGTACTCCGTTCCGTCCAAAACGAAGCTGAACTCCACACGAGTCTCGAGTTCACCAAGACTGACAAGGTGTGTGTTGCCAGCTCTGGCCTGCTCCCAAAGAGCCCAGGTGATGGCATCCAGGAGTGCAGATTTGCCAGCCCCGTTCTCACCACAGAGGCAGGCGAGACGAAGCCCCGTGAAGTCAACCTCGACGGGGTCGCGGTAACACAGGAACTGCCGAAGCTCCAGGCGTGTCGGGATCATGGAGGGCCTTTCGTTCGTCCTACCCCACTGTGAGTATACTCACACCGTACGAAGTGACCGCTCAGCCCCGACGTCAAAGTCGCGTCGCCTGGGCGGACCAGCGGTTGACGCGACATTGATGCGGGTGATTGCCGAAATTCCCCTCCCCCCAGCCCGACGGGTTTGCACCGTTGCCCAGCTGGTCGTGGGGCGACGGGGCGAGGGGCACGGAGATGGTGAGTGGAGGGGGCTATGATGAGCGCGGGGCAGTCGGATCGGGAGCAGCGGGATAGAAGGCGCAGGCGACCGTCTGTTCGCCGCGAGGAGGAACAGGAACCGTTGTCCGGAGAGAGTACCGAGCCGGAGCGTGCGCTCGAGCCGGTCGAGGGTGAAGTTGTCGAGGCTGAGCCGTTATTGAGCGACGAGGAGCTAGAAGATCTCTTTCGAGCAGATCCCTCGCTGGCGAGCGACCCGTTGCGCCTGTACTTACGGGAGATCGCGGAAGCACCCCTCCTGACCCCTGAAGAAGAGGTCGAGCTTGCCAAACGCATCAAGGAGGGGGATACCGAGGCTTTGCAACGCTTTGTTCGCTCCAACCTCCGGCTGGTCGTGAGTATTGCCAAACGCTATGTTGGGCGTGGACTCTCCCTCCTCGACCTAATCCAGGAGGGAAACATTGGGTTGATGCGGGCCGTGGAGAAGTTCGACTGGCGGCGCGGCTATCGGTTTAGCACTTATGCGACGTGGTGGATCCGTCAGGCCATTACGCGCGCAATCGCTGACCAGGGGCGTACGATCCGCTTGCCCGTGCACATGACTGACTCGATCACCCGCTACCACCGGACGATGACACAGCTGGCGCAGGAGCTCGGGCGGCAACCGACTCCGGAGGAAATTGCAGAGGCCATGAGCGTACAACCGGAGAAGATTGCCCAAATCGTCCGAGCTGCCCAGCGGGCGGTCTCGCTCGACCAACCCTTAAGTGAGGAAGACGAGACGAGTCTGGGCGATTTGATCGCTGATGAGCTCGCGCAGTCGCCCGAGGAGCTGGCTGAAGAATCCCTGATGCGACGTGATATCGCTGAGGTGCTTGAAATGCTCTCACCACGTGAGCGACTCGTCCTGCAGCTCCGCTATGGCCTCTCCGACGGTGAACCGCGAACGCTCGCTGAAGTGGGCGATCTCCTGGGAATCAGCCGGGAACGCGTGCGGCAGATCGAGAACGAGGCACTCCGGAAGCTCCGCCGGATTGCGCGCGAGCGCTTGGCCGAGTATTACGCCGGCATCTGAGTGAATGAAGATGCGAGTGTAGGAAACAAAAGGGGGATCCGCCCGCTGTGGGCGGATCGGGGTGAGGTACCCGCTGTGACGCACTGCTAGCGGCGATGGTATCCGTTGCTCAATACGACTTCTGCTGGGCGTCGTTGCAACATCCACTCAATCAAGGCCATACGGAGTGCCACACCGTTCCGCGCTTGCCGAAAGTAGGCTGCTCGCCGGTCGTCATCGACGGCAGGATCGATTTCGCCGACCCGCGGCAGGGGGTGCAGAACAATTGCCCCCGGTGGCAGGTGCTGCATGAGTTCCCGGTTAACCACATAATGGCCGCAGGCCTGGGTGTAAGATTCAGAATCACTGAAACGCTCACGCTGGATTCTTGTCTGGTAGAGCACGTCCAACGTAGGCGCAATTGCATAAAGATCGTCCGTCTCCTCGA
>DAOTWO010000205.1:0-8259 GCA_034435855.1 Thermomicrobium sp.
ATGCCCAATCTTGGATGGCAAGAGCTGCTGATCGTCCTGTTCATTGTCGTGATCATTTTCGGCGCGGGGAAGCTCCCGGAGATCGGTCGCGGCCTCGGGCAGAGTATCCGCGAGTTCCGCCAGGCGGCTCGCGAGGCGCAAGAAGCGCAGCAAGCCGAGCAAGCGCAGAGCAATTTGCCTGACAAGACTGCGTGAGCCGCTTCGTTTGTTATTCTTGTTACATCTGATGAGCCTTGGGCGCTACCGCAAGCGTCAATGCGTCGTGTCCTGATATCGGCTCCTGCGGTGCGCAGGGGTCTTTTCGTGCCTTTTGTCGGACAAATAGGTGGATTGGGAAGTGAAGATGGAATTCCTGCTTGTGGCGGTGGGCGGGGCGATCGGTGCGACTCTACGCTACCTTGTGACAAGTTGGATCCAGCAGCGTGTGGATTTCTTCCCTTGGGGTACACTGGCAGTCAATCTAGTCGGGAGCTTGCTCATCGGTATGCTTCTCGAGATGACACTGCGCGGATATCTCTCCGGTCAGGCGCGGTTGCTCATTGCAGTTGGTCTTCTTGGGGGATTTACGACCTTTTCTTCCTTGAGTTGGGAGACACTCATGCTACTCGAAGAGGGTGACATGATCCCTGCGCTGCTCAACGCATTCGGCTCGCTCCTCGCTGGTGTGATGCTTGCCTGGCTTGGCAGCGTGCTGGTACGGTGGATGCTCTGAGGAGCGAACCATGCGATTAGTAGGTCCGGCAAAGTGGCTGCGCATTTACGTCGGAGAGCGTGATCACTGGCAAGGAAAGCCGCTGTATGCGGCAATTGTCGATCTCCTGCGGCACGAAGGCATCGCCGGGGCGACCGTGCTCCGGGGCATGGCGGGATACGGTGCGAGCGGGCTCTTGCATACCGCGCGGATCGTGCAGCTTTCGGTCGATCTTCCTGTTGTCATTGAGGTGATCGACACCGCAGAACGGATTGCCCGCGTGTTGCCGAAGATCGATGAGATGGTCAGTGAGGGGCTCATTATTGTGGCGGACTGTGAGGTTATCGCCTATCGTTCCCGGCGCCAACGAGGTGAGGTGACTGGAGGAGCAGAGAGCTGACCGCGTGGGTTTCATGGGGCCCCGGTAGTGTGCGAGAATTGCGGTGCGTCACCGCACGGATCTTCAGAGCGGGTGGTGAACGGCGGGGGACGCAGAGTGGACGAGGCGCAGCGCTTGCTGCATTATCTCGCCGAGCACTATACCGGCCGCGAGGAGGCGAAAGATCTCGAGCGGAGCTCTGCGGGGCTCGAGGAACACGAGATCGCGGCCGAGCAGCGGCGCGTGATGCGGCGAGAGCATCAACTCGCCGAAAAACTTGCGCGTGCGTTCCAGCGGGGGCTGCGCCGGGCCTACGCGGCATACCTGGCCGGTGGCAACGCGATCACGCTCGATGACCGCAAGCGTGATGAGAATGAGATGGCAGAGGCGCTGATCCACTTTCTTGTTGGCACCGGTTTGGCGAAATCGACGACGCGTGAAACTGAGCCGCTGCATTACCTCTACATCATTGCCGTCGACTGGGATGCTTTAGCCCGCGTCGCACGGGAAGCGGAGATCGACATGGCAGCGCTGCTTGAGGTTCACTGAAGGATGGGTGAGCACGAAACGGCGCGAGCAGAAGCCCCAGCTCGCGACGAGCGGCTCGAGCGAGCCATGGAGTCGCTTGGAATTCGGTTTCGGCGCCCTCACCTTCTGCGTCAGGCGCTTACCCACCTTTCCTATGTTCACGAACGAAGCCGCAGCCTTCGGACAGCGGTCCAAGAGGCCAACGAGCGACTCGAATTCCTCGGCGATGCCGTGCTCGAGCTCGTCGTGAGTGAGTTTCTTTACCGACGCTTTCCGACAGCCAGCGAAGGTGAACTCACTGCGTATCGCGCGGCGCTCGTCCGTACGCCAACACTTGCTCGCTGGGCGCGTCGGCTGGGGCTTGAATTGTTCTTGTACCTCGGACGCGGCGAGGAACCGCGGCCCGGACGCCCAGTCCGAGAGCGCATTCTGGCTGGAGCCTTCGAGGCGGTCTTGGCGGCAATTTACCTCGATCGCGGGATCCGGGCTGCGCGAGCCTTTCTGCAGCGGCTTCTTATTGAGGAGGCAGAAGGGCTTATTGTTCTGGGTCAGGACGAGAATTACAAGGGAAGACTCCAGGAACTCACCCAGGAACGGTTGCACATCACGCCGGTTTACCGCACCATTGCAGTGACAGGGCCGGCGCACCAGCGTACGTTCACGGCTGAGGTGCTGATCGGCGAGCGGCCGTACGGAGTCGGACACGGTCCAAGCAAGCGAGCCGCTGAGCAAGAGGCAGCTCGGCGCGCACTCGAACGATTGCGGGCGGAGGGGATCGGCTGACCAAATGGGTGGACTCTACGACCAGCTAACGATCTTCGGCGGGAATTCGAATCCCGAACTCACCCGGGCGATCTGCGCCTATATCGATATTCCTCCTGGGCGCATTGAGGTCTTCAAGTTCAGTAATGAGAACATTTTCGTCCGCATCGGTGAGAGCGTCCGCGAGAATGACGTCTTCGTCATTCAGTCCTTCTCTAGTCCGGTAAACGAGAGTATCATGGAATTGCTCATTATTATCGATGCGCTGAAACGCGCCTCCGCCGGACGGATCACGGCGGTAATCCCCTACTATGCCTATGGTCGGACTGACAAGAAGGACCAACCACGCGTACCGATCACTGCGCGGCTGATCGCGGACATGATCACGGTTGCAGGAGCGGACCGGATTCTCACTGTTGACCTGCACGCGGGTCAGATTCAAGGCTTCTTTAATATCCCTGTCGATGAGATGACAGCACTCCCGATCTTAGCGCGGTACTTCCAAGAGAAACGTCTGCAGAACCCGGTTGTGGTCTCGCCGGATCTCGGAAGTACCAAGCGTGCCCGTAACTTCGCCGAGGAGCTCAATGCGCCGCTCGCCATCATTGAAAAGCGGCGTCTGGGCAACGATGACCGCACGGAGGTCTTGAACCTTATTGGGTCAGTCGATGACGCTCAGGTCATCTTAATCGACGACGAGATCGATACGGCTGGGTCGATCACCCAGGCTGCGGAGCTCTGCATCGCTCGTGGCGCTCGCGAGGTCTATGCGGCCTGCACGCATGCTGTCCTGAGTGGCCCAGCAGTCGAACGACTCGCGCTCAGCCCGATCAAGGAGATTGTCGTCACTGATACCATTCCCTTGCCGCCGCACAAGCGGTTAGACAAGATCACTGTTCTCTCGGTAGCACCGCTCCTCGGGGAGTCGATCCAGCGGATCCACACTGGAGCGAGCGTCAGTCTGGCCTACCGGAGTGCTGGGCGTTTGCCTCTGCGCTGATTACGCCATCCGGTGGTCTGGGCACAATCGAGAGTTCCCCGGGGCCCGAGTTCAAGGCGTGAGAAGCGGAGCGGCTTCGTCCACTCTTGTCGTCGTGAGTGGACCAGCATTGGTTGCAGCCTAGTCCGCAAGGAGCCAGCACTGGCACTCCGAGCATCGCCCGGATTGAAGGTGTTCACACAGGCGTGCGGTAGAGGTTTCCAGTGTCCAGGGCGGGATGTAAGCGGTTGCCAATATCAGGCTGCAGCCTCGGCTGCACGTCTAGAAAGCCTTTCACCCCGCCTGACACGAGGAGCGGGAAGACTTTCAACTCAGGGTGAGCGAGGATGGCGAGTTTGTCGCGTGACGATCTGTCCCAAGACGGTGGAAGGGACTGTGCCGCCGAGCGGCAGTGTGCTTGTGCTGCAGGCAGTCGCCCGGGAGGAAGTTCGTGAGCCGGATTCCGGCTCGCTGCTTGACGATACGCAAGGGAACGTGGAACGATTCTCGGGCACTTGGGCGGGCGAGTAGCTGGTGAGGTGTGAACAATGTCCCGCTCTCCTTTCCGGTCTCCGAGACGGCGGCGGAACCTTGGCCCACTGCTCGCCGGTTTCGTTGCCTTCCTAGTCGTGACAGGAGGCCTCGTCGCGGTGGCCCTTCAGTACGGGGCAGCAACACGCGGGATAAACAGCACTACGACTGGCGTTCCCGCGACCGTGTCCGCTTCTCCCCAGCGAGCAAGCCCCCAGACAGCGAAGGAGGCTGCTGAAGCCTTTGTCCGCGCTTGGGAATCAGGTGATTACCGATCGATGTACGCACTGATTACTCGCGCAGCGCAGCAAGAGATTGATGAGGACTCGTTCGTCGCGCGCTATGAAGGCATCGCCCGCGAGATTGGTCAATTGTCAATCGAAATTACGCTCGGTGAACCGCTTCCTGGTACCATGCGGTTTCCCATTCATGTAGTTCGGGAATCTGCACGTGTCGGTCGGCTTGAGGAAGATAACGCGATACCGGTGATTCGCGAGGGAGATGGATACCGGATTGACTGGACGCCCTCACTGATCGTTGCGGATTTGGGTGACGGGCGTGTGCGCTGGATTCCGACGGTGCCACAGCGGGGGCGAATCCTGGACCGCAAGGGGCGGCCGCTCGCGGAACTCGGTCTGGTCAACAAGATTGGGGTGATTCCAGGACAGATCCAAGACGAGAAGCTGCTGCTCGAGCGGTTGAGTCAGCTCTTGAACCTGTCGCCAGAGACCATTCGGCAGCGGTATGCTGGCGGGCAACCGGACTGGTTTATGCCTGTCGCGACACTCCCGGATCCGATTGATCCCCAGCTCTTGCAGCAACTCGCGGGGATTCCTGGGGTCGTCGTCCGGCAGTGGCCGGAACGCGTCTATGCGCTGGGACCAGCTGCGGCTCATGTGACCGGCTATCTCTCTGAGGTAACGGCTGAGGAGCTCCGGACACTGGCTCGTGAAGGATACGAACCTGGCGATCGGATTGGTCGAACCGGGATCGAAGCCTGGGCCGAAGACTGGCTCCGCGGGCGGCGCGGAGGACGTCTTGTGATTGTGGGCCCCGATGGACGCGAGTGGCGCGTGCTCGCCGAGGTCCCTGCCCAACCGGCGGCTGATGTCGTCACCACCATTGATCTGGATCTCCAGCGTGCAGCCTACGAAGCTTTGGGTGATCGGGTTGGGAGCGTCGTTGCTCTTGATCCCAAGACGGGAGCAATCCGCGCGCTCGTCAGTCGCCCGAGCTTTGACCCGAACCGGTTCATCCTCGGTCTGCGCCCGGACGAGTGGCAAGCGCTCAACGACGAGCAGCAGCGACCGCTCCTGGATCGGGCAACGCAGGTTGGCTATCCAACTGGCTCGACCTTTAAGATCGTGACCATGGCAGCGGGAATGGAATATCTGGGGCTCGATGCGGAGCGCGTGTTTGATTGTCCGCCCACGTTCAGCTTGCCGGGGAGCTCTGTCGTGTGGCGGGATTGGAACCCGCAGGGACAAGGGCGACTCACGCTCCACAACGCACTGGTTCAGTCGTGTAACACGGTTTTCTTTCAGGTCGGGGCAGCGCTTGACGAACGTGATCCAAACCTGTTGCCTCAAATGGCACGTGCCTTCGGTTTTGGCTCGGAGACTGGCCTGCCTGAACTTCCTGAGAATCCTGGTCTCGTCCCTGATCCGGCCTGGAAGCTGCGCGAGCGGGGTGACTACTGGGCTCGCGGCGACGCGGTGAACCTTTCCATTGGGCAGGGATTCTTTCTTGGTACACCACTCCAGGTTGCGGACGCCTATGCGGCTGTTGCCAACGGGGGTACGCTCTGGCGACCATATCTCATCGAACGGGTGACAGCGATCGATGGGAGTGATCGCGCACGGACAGAGCCAAAGGCCCGCGGTACGCTCCCCATTGCGGCCGAGCAGATTGGAGCGATTCGCTCGGCACTCCGCGATGTCGTGGCACGACCCAATGGGACGGCATACAGCGTGTTCCAGGGCTTTCCGTTGCCGGTTGCAGGGAAGACAGGAACGGCCGAATCGGGTCAAGATGCTCCACACGCTTGGTTCGTGGCGATTGCGCCCGCAGACAACCCACAACTGGTGCTCGTGGTGATGGTCGAACATGGGGGAGAAGGGTCCCGTGTGGCAGCCCCGATCGCCCGGCAGATCCTTGAGGCAGCAGTCGAGGTCGGTTATTTCCGTTGAGTCGTGCTGCGCATGACCCCGGGCTCCACGGCCAGTGATGGTTCGTCGGCCGAAAGGTGGAGGTCCGCTCGGTACAACCGGGCAATGGCTCGAGCGACACGAAGCCCAGCAAGAGCAGAGGCTGGGATGGACTGGCCCGGGAAGACACTATCGCCGACCAGCCACAGGTGTGCCCCGATCTCGGTGGGCCATCCGACGAAGGGGTGGCGCTGCGGGAATCCGCCGACCCAACCATACGGTCTCCGTGTAAAGCGTGCAAAGCCGAGGGGTGTGCCAGGGAGCACGAAACGGATCGCTTGCCGCAACCACGGGAGCGCTGCACTTGCAGTGACGACCATTTGCTCGATCATGCGAGCGACAGCCTCGTGGTAACCCTCGCGACTCTGGTGGGCGAGCTTCCACCATTGCGCATACTGGGTGTGGGTACTCATCGTGGCCGCTCTGCGACCAACTGGTGCTCTGGTGGAGTCCCACTCCGGGCTCAGGGAGAGGAAGATCGAGCGTCCTTCACCGAGAGGGCCTGACGCGACGACCTGGTGGTGGAGAGCAATGCCTGTTGGCACTGTTGCATTCTCCAGACTCAGGTACAAGACGAATGCCCCCCATCCTTTGGGTGGAGTGGTGAGGCGTGCCCTGAATGAGGAGGGAGCATCGTACCAGATTTGACCAAGGCCCCAGGGGGTCAGCGCCGCGACAAGTTCGTCTCCTGTGAGAGTGAGGCCACGATTGGTTGTCACTTCCCATGTCTTCCCGCGGCGACGAATACTGGTTACCTCGTGTCGCAGCAGCACTGTGCCCCCGTGACGCTCGATCGTGGATACCAGGGTCCGGGCGATTCCCCCAACGCCACCAGTCACTTCCACCACGCCGCGATTGGGGAGGTCGAGTGCTGCGGCAGCGTAGAGTGCGTAAATCTCGTGCGACGTCGCCTGAGCCGCGATGAGGAGCTGCGCGTCAATGAACCGTCGGAATGTTGCATCGGCTGGCAAGCGATAGACCACGGGACGGAGGAGATCGGCGAGAAGCCGTGGGGAGGGGCGTGCTTGCAGGATCCAATGACCAACTGCCCCGAGCAGCTCCCGGAGTGACCAGAGATGGCGAGGATGGAGTTCCGGGAGTCGGAGAGCGAAATCCCAGAGCTGCGATGCGGTCGCTTCTTGCCACTGCCAGAACGGTAGGCTTTGCGGAAAGAGCGAGCCATAGACGTCCCACCGACGCTCATCACCCCAGCGCGGCACCATCGGACCATCAAGCAAATGAACAACCATGGCGGGCTCGAGTGGTCGAACCGGCCAGGTGCTGACACCGGCGGCCCGACCCAGAAGTTGCATTGGCCCACCGGGGAGAAAACCAGCCGTGAGCGTTGCACCGGCATCGAACCAGTGTCCTTGATAGCGGAAGGTTGCTGCGCAGCCCCCAGGGTAGACGTGCGCTTCAAGGACGGTCACGGGGAACCCTGCATGGGCCAGCGCTGCGGCAGTGCTCAGCCCGGCGATTCCCGCCCCAATGATGAGAATGTGCGGTATCGTTCCCATCTGGTAAGGCTCCCTTGCCGCAATGTCAGTGCCGCTCATTGACCTGTCAGGACGCCCTGGAACCACTCGAGGGCGCGTTGGCGGGCGACTTCATAGGTGACGATTGGTCTTGGATAGTCGCGTCCAATCTGGCAACCGATCGCTCTTTGGAGCTGGTCTGGCATCCGCCAGGGAGCGAACAGGTAGTCATGGGGGACGTTACGAAGCTCGGGGAGCCACTGGCGAGTCCAGGAGCCAGAGGGATCGAAAAGTTCACCTTGGCGAATCGGGTTGAAGATACGGAAGTACGGGGCAGCGTCGGTCCCGGTGCCAGCCGACCACTGCCAGCCACCGACATTGGCAGCGAGATCGCCGTCAATTAACTGCTGTCGGAAGTATCGTTCTCCGCGTCTCCAATCGATCAGGAGGAGTTTGGAGAGAAAGTTGGCGACGAGCATCCGCGCACGATTGCTGATCCATCCCTCCGCGGCCAATTGTCGCATCGCAGCATCAATGACGGGATAACCGGTTACACCGTCGCGCCAGGCGCCAAACAGTGGTTCCTCGCCAGGCCACGGAACATGCCGAAACGGTTCCCGCATGCTTTGAGAGACGCTCTCAGGGTATGCCGCCAGAAGGTGCTGATAGAACTCGCGCCAAAGGAGCTCGTTGAGCCACGCGCGTGC
>DAOTWO010000206.1:0-2007 GCA_034435855.1 Thermomicrobium sp.
TTGATGCGCTGGCCCCCTTCGGCATCGAGCACCTCGATATCCCGTTCACCCCCGAAAAGGTCTGGCGCGCTGTCCAGCAGGCCAGGGCAAGCGTCTGAACGCGATATCAAGAGAACGTGAGTGGCCCGGGGCATTGCCCCGGGTCACTTGTCTCCAACACATGTGGTCATGAGCGCCGCATCGTTCAAAACGAACCAGGGCGCGCCTTCCGACTGTACTGCGTGAGCAATGGTATCCTGAGCATGAGCGAGTCAGCTCACCTATGCCGGGAGGCTTCTGTTTCGACTGAGCACAGTCTCTCCCGCTGCAGAGCAGCAGAGCCTACAACATTGCGGATTTCGCATGAGATCGTCGATCCGCAAACTTCCTATGCACAAGCTCCTGCGAGTAGACACCCAGTCGACTTTGGTTCGCCACCGGGGAGATGTGCAGCAGATCACACTGAAGGAAAGTGTTCGCGTCGTGTCGCCGCGAGTAAAGCGGCGAACACGGTGATTGCTCGCAGAACCATCGCCTTTTGCGAAACCGCGGTAGATCTATAGGGCAACACGATTTGCATGACTCATGTGAGTCCGCTGCGGCTTCAGTGTTTAGCCCCTAACCAGATACCGGTCATGTGATGACCCTTGACTTTTCAGGCGATTCATTTCAGGCTAGAGTTGTGTCACTTGGCACGGGGGCGATCGACGAAAGCTGTCGAGGAAGGGAGTACAGCAATGGTGATCAGTCACTATGTCGGCGCCCGGGTACGGCGGAAAGAGGATCCCCGCCTCATTACCGGAACGTCTCAGTATGTGGATGACATCAAGCTTCCCGGAATGTTGCACGTTGCTTTTGTCCGCAGTAGCTACCCGCATGCTCGCATCCGCAGCATCGACAGTTCAGCCGCCCGAGCCATGGCAGGTGTCGTCGGTATCTATACCGGGCGCGATTTGGCCTCCCGGCTGAAAGGGAAACCTGAGCTCATGCCTGGTGAAGCACCGCACCGTGAGGAGCAGCAGTCCGAGGGAATCCCGGTTCCCCCCGAAGAGCCGATTGCGGTTGACCGCGCACTCTACGTGGGCCAGCCGATCGCCGTTGTGGTCGCGACGTCCCCGGAGATCGCCCGTGACGCTGCCGAGGCGGTCGTGGTGGACTATGAGCCGTTGCCGGCAGTTACCGACCCCGAGGCGGCCATGCAGGAGGGAGCACCACTGCTCTATCCCGATATCCCCAACAATATCGGTGAACGTTGGGAGCGTGTCGAAGGAGACGTGGACGGTGCCTTTGCACGAGCCGATGTGGTCGTCAGGCAGCGGTTCCGCCAGCAACGGTTGGCTGGGATTCCCATGGAGCCGCGGGCGATCGTTGCCGCACCGGATCCTCTGACGCAAGGAGTGATCGTTTGGAGCTCGACCCAGGCACCGCACTGGAACCGTAACGCTCTCGCCGCAGCGCTTGGCCTTTTCCACGGCCAGGTCCGAATCATCGCTCCCGAGGTCGGTGGTGGCTTCGGTGTGAAAATCGGAGCGTACCAGGAGGACTTTATCCTTGCTGCCCTTGCCTTACAGCTGCATCGGCCTGTCAAGTGGGTAGAGACTCGTTCTGAGCACCTGATGGCCACGAACCATGGGCGCGACCAGGTCGTCGACTACGAACTTGCAGCCACCCGTGAGGGTCGGGTCCTGGCACTGCGGGCGCGTATCGTGCAGGACCTCGGCGCCTATCCGCGCGGGCTGTATCTCCCTTCCACAACCGGTCTGATGGCCTGCGGCTGTTATGACATACCCGCAGTCGACATCAAAGCCTATGGTGTGTACACGAATACGATGGCAGTTGGTGCCTACCGTGGTGCTGGCCGGCCCGAGGCCGCTTACTACATCGAACGGATGATGGATCTTCTGGCCCGCAAGCTCGGGAAGGACCCGGCCGAGGTACGCCGGATCAATTTCATCCCGCCAGACAAGTTCCCGTACACCACAGCGGCCGGCGAGAAATACGACACCGGCGATTATGAAAAGCCGCTGG
>DAOTWO010000207.1:0-2471 GCA_034435855.1 Thermomicrobium sp.
CAACACGACGCCGCGGTGTCATCGTCCGCTGCACGCCAGATGGAATCGTCATGGCACCGCCGCTCACCATTTCTCGCGAAGAGTGTGACGTCCTCATCGAGGCCGTGGCCAGGGCGTTGGCCGATGTCCTTGAGTAAGGCGCGCCCGGCAATGATGCTGGTTCGCGGGAAAGCTGAGACACTCAGGGGGAGCGAGCAGAAACTCGCTCCCCCGCCGTTCGTTTCCTCAGCGGGCGCAAGCACGCTTAATGGGATTTACAAGCGATCGTGACTTAAGCCGCTACTGATATTGTCTTCCCATAAAAGCGGTTGGTATAGGGACCAGTCGATGGCAGCGTGGTCGCCCCGTTTCGATGAGAGACAGTGACATGAATGACTTTGCGTTCCATCGACCTGTCTCTCGACCTTTGCTCGTCAATTCTCTTGACAAGCTCCTTCATGGTGAGTATAATAGCCTTCTGCATCTCGCCGAGCAGACATGCCACCACGGGTGATCTGAGAGCACGCCGGAGCGGTTGGGTGGCTCTGAGGCGGTGGTGTGAAAGACCGAGGAGGTGGTATGCGAGCTGTTCTTGGTCGAGTCCCGATCGAACTCGGGATTGTGGCGGCCGAGCGGGCGTTCCGCAAGGTTCTTGAGCGGGAGATTCGGTTTACCACCGCGAATCGCCGAGAGACAGCTGACCGCATTCTGCATGCTACCTGGGAGGTCTATAGCACGTACCTACAAGATTACCAGTGGAAGAAAGGACGCCACCCCAGCCGAACACGCGAGGAACGAGAACGGTTGATGCAAGCCGTGACCGCATTTTTCCTTGGTATCGCCGTGTTGGAGTCGCTCTACGAGATCGACATGCTTGCTCGCTGGCTCGTTGGAGAGTTTGACTTCGAGGAACTCAGCGCCTGATCGAACGAAGGCCAAAAGCGTGGCGGGGTTCTCCGGCCACGCTCTTTTCGTGCCATGTTACGCTCGATATGGGAACAACGGGTCCGTGGAGGAGCCGACGATGACGGAATTGACTCACTTTGACGAACGCGGTCAGGCGCGCATGGTGGATGTCAGTGCAAAGCCAGAAACGCAGCGTGTTGCAGTCGCGCGAGGCCGCGTCCAGGTGCAGCCGGAAACACTGCGAATCGTTCGCGAAGGGCGTGCCGCTAAGGGTGACGTCCTTGGTGTCGCCCGCGTCGCCGGTATCATGGCGGCGAAGCGGACGGCTGACTTGATCCCCCTTTGCCATCCGATCCCCTTGACCAAAGTCGAACTCGATCTGGAACCAAACGAGGCCGAGTCGTGTATCGAGATTGAGGCGCGAGTCGAGACGGTTGGTCGGACCGGGGTGGAAATGGAAGCGCTGACGGCGGTCGCCGTCGCAGCGCTGACGGTCTACGACATGCTGAAGGCAATTGACCGAGGGATAACGATTGACGCGATTGGACTAGTGCTCAAAGCGGGAGGCCGGAGCGGCGAGTGGCGCCGCTCCGGCTAACTTGGCCTCAGTCGGCGGCGGAGACTGCCACCACGGGTTCGTCGGCACTCACTCGTTCGATCTGACCAGCGATCCCGCCGCCGACGACGCGATCTTCGACATACAGCACAACGGACTGACCCGGAGCGAGCGGCGGCGCTGGCTCGTCGAAGATGACCCAGTCACCTTCCACGCGTGCTGGGATCCGCTGCCCCTGGTAACGCAACCGAGCCTCGCCAGCAGTTACCGGCTCATGCCAGATCGGATCGACCAAGTGGACAGCCCGGGTGAGGATCCGCTCGCGCGGTGCGACACGCGCAATCGCTCCCTCTGGCTCAATCGAGGCAATGTACCGGCGCTCTGGTGTCGGATGTGTCCAGTGTAGACCGCGGCGCTGGCCGATCGTGACGAACGCAATGCCCGGATGAGATCCGACCACGTGCCCGAGCTCGTCGACAAGCGGACCGGGACGCGCGGTCTCAGGACGCCGTTGTGCGACGAGCTGACCGATACCGCCGTAGGTTTTGGCGAAGCAGAGACCCACGGAGGAGGGCTTCTGGGCGACGAACAAGCCTGCGTCGCGCGCGATCGCGCGAACTGTCGGCTTATCATACTCACCGAGCAGGAAGACAAGGCGCTCAACCTGTTCGGGTGTCAAACGGTACAGGACGTACGACTGGTCGCGCTGACGATCACGCGCCTCGGCGATACGCCAGCCTGTGGGAGTCCAAACTTTGCGCACATAATGTCCAGTCGCGACGTGCCGGATACCAAGTGCATCGGCGAGTTCGAGCAAGGCCGGAATGCGAACCCGGTGGTTGCAGAAGATGCACGGATTCGGCGTTTCGGCTCGTGCGTAGTGCTCGACAGTCGGCTCAACGACGTGGCGCTCAAACTCGGGACGCAAGTCGCGCACGTAGAACGGAATGCCAAGTTGGGCGGCGACAGCTCGCGCGTCCGCAGCAGCGGCATCGCCGCAGCAAACACCGTCCAAACCGGGAGCAGCGTC
>DAOTWO010000208.1:0-4041 GCA_034435855.1 Thermomicrobium sp.
AAGCGTCAGCCGACCACCTGGGTCGCTGCTTCGGCCGTGTGCCCGGAGGTCGGGTGCGATGACGTCGAAGTGGCGGCGGAGCAGATCGAAGAGAGCGAGCCAGTTCTCACTCGTCCCGAAATACTGGTGCAGGAGAACGACCGGTACTCCGCTTCCAGCGCGGTTGAAATAGATGGTTACCTGGCTCAGCTCGCAGTACGGCATCGCACGCTCCGATCTCTCCTGAGTGGGCCGACCAGAAAGTGACGGCCCGTGTCTCCGGGCGGCCACTATACTCTGGCTCATGGTTCGAGGGGAGGGTAGAGCGTGCGGGACATCGGCGCACTCCGGTCGATTCTCCGGCGGATCGATCGGCGCGGCTACAAAGCGTATGAGGAGATCCGTGGTCTCTATCGCGCTGGAGACGTCCTCATCGCGGTCGATCATGTTCAAGGTGATCCCTACGCGCCACCCTCGCGAGTTCGGTTGATTGTCGAGCGCCAGCGCCTGCCTCTACCGGCGGTGTCCAGTCGTGTCCGCCGCATCGCACTAGAGGATTTCCTGGCACGCCGAGCGCGCCGGGCAATCGAGCAGCTGGGGCGGCGTCGCGCCGGCAGCGGTCGGTCGGGTCTCATCACGATCGATGCTGGGGGGCAGGAGGTGCTGGAGCGGACAGCCTGCCGCATCGCGCATGATCGTGTGGAGCTCCGACTGTCGGTTGGCTTACCGGCAGCCGGGCGAACGATTCTCGGCGATGTCGCAGAGCAACTGCTCGCCGATCTCCTGCCGGAACTTGCGCGCATGACGCTCTGGCTGGACCGTGCCGCTTTGGCGGAGGCCGAGCGCTTTTTGGCAGTCGTCGAGGACGCGGAGGCGATCCGTGAGCAGCTCCCACAACATGGTTTGGTGGCCTTTGTCGGTCGCGGCGCAATCCTTCCCCGACGGAGCGGCGTGAGCCAAGAGCCGTTGTTGGAAGAGGTTGTTCCGTTCGAACCGCCAGCGAGTCTCGAAGTGGAGCTTCTCACTCCGCACAGCGGCCCAGTCCGCGGAATGGGCATCCCAGAGGGTGTCACGCTGATCGTCGGTGGTGGCTTCCATGGAAAGTCGACGCTCCTTGAGGCGCTTGCACGGGGGGTATATAACCACATCCCGGGAGACGGACGAGAACGTGTTGTCACGCGGAGTGATGCGGTCGTCATCCGAGCGGAGGACGGGCGCCGTGTCGTCGGCGTTGACCTCTCCGCCTTCATCCGCGATCTCCCGCTCGGCCGCTCGACGACCTGCTTCACCAGTGATGATGCGAGTGGCTCGACCTCCCAAGCCGCCAACATTCTCGAGGCACTGGAAGTTGGAGCACGTGTCCTTCTTATGGATGAAGATACCTGTGCGACCAACTTTATGATCCGCGATCATCTCATGCGCGAACTCGTGCCAGCGGATGCCGAACCGATCGTGCCCTTCATCGATCGCGTGCGGCAACTGCATCGCGAAGCTGGTGTTTCGACGGTTCTCGTGATGGGTGGTGCGGGGGACTATCTCCACGTAGCGGACACCGTCATCTGGATGCGCTCGTACCGCCCAGTGGACGTCACGCTGCGAGCCCGAGAGCTGGCTCAGCGTCACGGTGATGGACACTTTGAGGCGCCCACTCCATGGCCAGGAGTGGTTCCGCGCATACCGCGTCCAGAAAGTATCGACCCGAGACGGCGCGAACGGACGCGTGTGCGAGCGTACGGAACCGAGGAAGTTGCCTTCGGGTATGAGTCAATCGACCTCCGCCACGTGGAGCAGCTCGTCGATCCAAGCCAAACCCGCGCCATTGGCTTGGCGCTGGTCTATGCCCTGGAACAGGGCTTCATCGATGGGTACCGAACGCTAGCCGAGGTGCTCGATCTGCTTGAGGCGGTGATCGATCGAGAGGGACTGGACGTTCTCTCACCGTTCCGTGGTCATCCTGGCGACTTCGCGCGCCCTCGCCGCTACGAACTCGCTGCAGCCCTCAATCGCTTGCGGACGCTCGAGGTTCGCCAAGTACGGGTGGGGTCGTAAGGCCGGGCACTTCGTCCTCCGTGCGTGCCCGAATCGCTGCAACACCAGCGATTGCAGCGGTCTCCGCTCGGAGGATCAGTGGGCCGAGCGAGCGGAGCTCCGCCCCATGGCGCCGCAGGAATTCGATTTCCTCCGCGGCCCAGCCCCCCTCCGGGCCGATTGCGACAGCAACTGGTACGGTGCGGTCAAACTCGTCACGCACGATCGATGGAGCATCAAGCCCCTCCCAAAACACGACGAGACGGTGTGCGGCGACAAGACCGAGGGCATCACGAAGCGAGCAAGGGGCAGTGATCTCGGGCAAGACACCGCGGCCGCACTGTTCACTCGCCTCGCTGGCAATCCGTTGCCAGCGCGCGAGGCGGTGCGCGGTGCTGTGTTCGTCGAGGTGCACGACTACCCGTTGTGTACGGAGCGGTACAATCCGGACGACGCCGAGTTCCGTCGCTTTCTCGATGACAAGATCGAAGTGATCGTGACGTAGAAGCGCTTGCAGCAGCGTTATCGGTGGGGCCGGAAGCGGCCGGGAGGGCTGGGCGCTTCGGATAACAGCGAGCGCTCTGTCCGGTTGCACGGACTGCAGCTCGGCAACGAAGTCGACCCCGCGCCCGTCAAAGAGGACGATCGAGTCGCCGGGACGCAGCCGGAGTACGCGTGCAAGTTGTCGAGCAATTCGCTCGGGGAGTTCGACTGTGCGCCCGACATCCAACGTGGCGGGAATAGAGAACCGATGTCCGCATCGGCTCATGGCCGTGTCCTGCTGAGCAGAAGACTGACCCAGTCGCCATCCTGGCGTCGCTCGACGACCTCGGCGCCAAGCTTCCGGTACCGAGCGCGCACATCTTCTTCAGCTGATGCGATGATGCCGCTGAGGATAATGGAGGCACTAGGCCGCGCCGCGCGTACAAGTCGTGGTGCGGCGTCGATGAGAACGCGTGCCACGATGTTGGCGAGGACAAGATCGTAAGCCTCGCGCTCGTGCAGATCACGTGTCACATCACCGACATGCACCGTAGCGCGTTCCAGAACGCCGTTCCGAGCAAGGTTGGCACGCAGCACGTCACTGGCGACCGGGTCGAGTTCGATCGCGGTGACAAAGGCTGCCCCGAGCTTGAGTGCAGCGATGGAGAGGATCCCAGAACCAGCCCCAGCATCCAGCACAATGTCACCTGGACGAATGATCCGCTCGATCCACATGAGGCAGTGCTGGGTCGTCGGGTGGAGACCGGTGCCGAAGGCCATACCGGGATCCAAGTCGATCACCACATCATCAGCGTGCGGCGTATAGGAGAGCCAAGAAGGACGAATTACCAAGCGGTGCCCGATCCGTGTCACCGGAAAATGCTGTTTCCACGCTTCTGCCCAATCCTCCTCGGCCAGCGTTCGGAGCTGAAGTTCTCCCACCGTGCCGAGCAAGCTGAGATGCCAGAGGGCCTGCCGCAGGGACTCCACCGTCGCGTCGACATGCTCGTCAAGTGGGAGATAAGTCGTTACTCTCACTGGTGTTGCAGGGTCAAGAGCAGCGTGTTCACCGTCCGGGTCTTGTTTGACCGGGTGAAACACTGCGACTCCCTGTTGGTATCCAAACCGAGCAAAGAGTTCGGCAACAGCATCGGCAGACTCAAGGTCCGCTTCAACTGAGACTTCGAGCCAGCGAGAGAACATCGATCACTCTCCGTCACGTTGCGCAAATGTGATCTCTGAGGAATCACCGACGTTGACGCGGAGAAAGTCGCCGACGACCCGTGCGCGTCGACCAACGATGGAGCGATGAAGCATGACGCCCTCGATTGTCGCGCCTTCGTCAATGATCGAATCGGTGACGATGGCGTGTGAGACCACGGCCTGTGGTCCGATGCTCACATAGGGGCCGACGACTGCGTGCTCGATGGTAGCCGTTGGATCGATGACGACGGGTGGAACGACAACGCTCGTCGGGAAGGATGGTTGGGGGCCAGCTTGCCGATCGAGCAAGAAACGGTTTGTTTGGAGGAGTGCCTCGACTGTTCCGCA
>DAOTWO010000209.1:0-1729 GCA_034435855.1 Thermomicrobium sp.
CGGCCGCCACGGGTTCTCCGCTTCGGTCTTTTCGATGCGCGCTATTCACGCAACCGCACGACTGCCGCAGCGTTCAGTGCAGCAGGAGCAGAACTGCGCGAGCTTCGCATCCCCATGCTCGATGATTTGAGTGACCGCCTGCAGCCCTCGCGTGACGTCGGAGCTCTGGCACGCCTAGGTGTCCGGCTCCTCCGCGGTGAACTTCAACTTGCGCTCACTGTCCCGCGCCCTCTGCTGTGGGCAGACGCTGTCCTTTTCGGGTATCCCGGGCAGTGGGATGTGGCGTTCTGGGCTCCACTTGTTCGTCGTGCTGGTTGTCGGATCGTTTTCGATCCGCTGGTGACGCTGACCGAAACCTTTGTCGAAGACCGTCAACTTGTTGCCCCAGGATCCTGGCGAGCTCGTTGGTTGCGGTTGTTGGACCGACAGGCGTTACGGGCTGCTGATCTCATCCTTGCTGATACACCACAACAGGCCACCTATTGGGCAGCATTGGCCGGAGTTTCCCTCGACCGGTTTGTGATTCTTCCGGTCGGCGTGGACGAATCACTTTTCGGATCGCATCGGCGCGATGCAGTCGGGGCACGAGACGACGCACCGGAACGTCTCCGCGTTCTGTTCTATGGGACCTATAGCCCCTTGCATGGCGCGGAGACGATCGTGGATGCGTTGCATCGACTCGAACGTGCTGGTGAGCCAATCTCGCTGGTCATGATCGGAACAGGGCAATTGGAACCGGCTGTCAAGGGACGCGCCGCGGCACTCGGTCTCCGTGCGGTCGAGTTCGTGCAGTGGGTTCCCGAGGCGGAGCTCGCCCACTGGATCGCGTGGGCTGATGTGGTGCTGGGTATCTTTGGCGCGACGGCCAAAGCGGCGCGCGTGGTACCGAATAAGGTCTACCAGGCGATGGCGATGGGCGCGGCAATTGTGACGCGCGACAGCCCAGCGATACGCTGGCTGGCTGGTGGAGAAGAGATCGCGCGACTTGTCCCCCCGGCGGACCCCGACGCTCTTGCTGAGGTCTTGCGCGAGCTCCGGATGCCGGAGCGTCGTGCGGCGCTGGCTGCTGCCGCACGCGCTCGCTATGAAGCAGTAGCGTCTGACCGTGCCCGAGCTTCCTGTCTTCGGCCGTTCCTCGAGGACTTGTCGCGCGTGCCTTCTGGGAGGCGGAGGAAGGCAAACGCATGACCGAGACTGCTCGTGCGCGGAAGACTATCAGGCGCGATTGGCGGCTGCTGGCAGGAATCACCATTGTGGGGCTCGTCATCTGGCGCCTTGGCCCGCACCAGTTGTTCACGGCACTCACCACCGTGTCCCCCGTCGTCCTCCTCCCAGCGATGATGGTCGGGTGTCTCCCGCCCGTGTTCCACGCGTGGCGATGGCGACGGTTGCTGGAGATTTCCGAGGAGCGGGTGTCGATCCTGGACGCAGTGCGCGTCACGGTGGCAGCCTCAGTGGCGAACTATGCTCTCCCGGCGTTTGGTTGGGCGCCAGCGAAAGTGGTGGCTACCCAGCGATGGCTCGGCATTCAGGCGACGAGTTCGGTTCCCACCGTGCTGATTGAGCATGCGCTTGACTCGGCGGTACTGCTGTTCCTGGGTTTGACGGGTCTCGTCGCACTCGGCGTTCCGGTGAAGGCGGTGACGATAAACCTCCCGAACGACACCCAAGGATCGTCAGTAGTGTTCGGAGCAGTAGCGTTTGGGATTGCTGTCGCCGCGCTTGCGGG